>NZ_JBEXDZ010000157.1:0-22716 GCF_040606085.1 Streptomyces sp. NPDC005485
CGCTCGCGAGGCCTTCCACCTTGATCCTCTGCTGGTCTGGAACAGCGAAGAGGACCGGTTCGCGGAGTGGGGCGAAGAGATCGGGCGTCCAGCACCTGCCGGTCAGCGGCGGCGTCTTCAGCAGCGGGCCGAGCCGGCCCTTGCCCTGGTAGCCGGCGGAGGCGCGGACGTGCAGGATCCGGCCGTCCGGCAGCCTCAGGGCCGCGTCGAACTCCTTGCCCCTGGTCGGGTACGACTCGCTGCCCGGCTCCGGCTCACCCACCTGCCAGATGCCCAGCAGCCCCCCGTCCGGCAGCTTCTCGGTGACGCAGTCCACCCGGCCGTCCTTGGGCGCGTCCTTGCACGGGTTCTCGAAACCCTTGCCGCCGGTCTTGGCAGCGACCTCCTTGAGGGTGCTCAGGTGCACCGAGAGGTATCCGGTGCCATCGGCCCTGGTGACCGCGAAGTCCCCGTCGAACGGGCCGACCGGCTTCGGCAGCGGCGCCTTGGGCACCTGCTTGATCAGGCGCAGCAGGGACACCTCACTGATCTTTCCCGTCCCGGAAGGCAGCAGCTTCGCGAACTCGGCCGCCCTGGAGGTGAGTTGACCGGCAGTGGGCTCACTCGCGACACTCGCCCGGCCCTCACCGCCGTTCAGCACGCCGGGGCCGAACACCAGCCCGGTCGCAACGACCGCCGCCGCGACGCCGGTTGCCGCCGCACGCCGTCGCCACCGCAGCCGGGAGGCCTGCGCGAAGACGGCCTCGCTGCCGCGTCCGGCGGGCGCCGGAACGTCGTCCACGGCCCGCCCGAGCAGCTCCCTGACCCGGTCCGTCCCAACTTCCTTGTGGTTCATACGTGTTCCTCCCGCACCGCGGCCCTGAGCGCCGCGAGTCCCCTGGCCGTGTGGCTCTTGACCGTGCTCTCCCGCATCCCGAGCAGCTGCGCCGTGGCGGCCACGCTCAGGTCCTCCCAGTAGCGCAGCACCAGCACCGCACGCTGTCCGGGCGCGAGCTGCGCGAGCGCGGCCCGCACCATCAGTCCGGTGTCGCTGTCGACCAACCGCTCCGCCACGTCCGGCACTTGGCCGTACGCCTGCTCGCGCCGCCAGAACCGCCGGCGCGCGGAGATAAAGGTGTTGACGAGCGTCTTGCGCGCATAGGCTTCGAGGTTCTCCAGACGCCCGTGCCGGCGCGCGCCGAGAACGACCTTCACCAAGGTGGTCTGGACGAGGTCCTCGGCCTCGTCGCGGTTGCCGCACAACAGATAGGCGCTGCGGAACAGCGCCGTACGTCTGCCCTCGACGAAGGCGTGCAGTACGGCATCCTCGCCGCGCGTCATCCCGCCCCCTTCCCCGGCCCGCGGTCACGGGCCGTCTCACCCTTCCAGTGCGGCGGGAGGCCGCTCAGGACGCGGCAGAGGCGGTACGGATTCTCCGTACCGCCTCAACAGCTGCCGCGGGGTGCCTACTTGACCGCGAGCACCAGCGCGTCCGAGGGGGAGCTCCAGACCGGGCGGGCCTCGCCGAAGCCCTTTTCGCGCAGCACGCGCGCGTGCCACTGCGCGGAGGGCGTGTCACCATCGGCGTGCTCGCCGTAGATCTCGAAGCGGCGGGCGGTCGGCGCGGCGAGCACGGGGTCGGCTGCGGCCACCTGCCACCATTCCGCCCAGTCGAGGGCGCCGTCGCCCTTGGCCTGATCCATGCGGGCGTGGCGCTGGGCGCGCTCGGCCGCGTTGATCCGGGGCGTCGTGTCGTCGATCATGTGGTCGGCGTTCATGAACACACCGCCGTCGCGGACGAGTTCCGCGACCTGACCGTAGAGAGCCGCGAGGGGTTCGCTGTGCAGCCAGTGGAGGGCGGTGGCGGTCAGGACGGCGTCGTAGGAGTCGTACGGCAGCCGGGCCGTCCACTGCGGGTCCTTCAGGTCGGCGGTCACGAAGGTGACGCGGTCGTCGTCCCGGAAGGTGCCCTCGGCGATGGTGAGCAGCGCCGGGTCGAGGTCGACTCCGGTGCTGACGGCCTCGGGGAAGCGGGCGAGCAGCCGGGCGGTGATGGTGCCGGTGCCGCAGGCGAGGTCGAGGACGCGGGGCGCCGGACCGACGAGCGCCTCGACCATGTCGAGCATCACCCGGAAGCGCTCCTCGCGGTCGGGCATGTACCACTCCTGCTGTCGGTCCCAGCTCTGCTGCCAGGCCTGCCAGTCGGTTCCGGTCGTGGTGGTCATGGAAGCCCCTTCTTCGCTCGACCTCGTAATACCCTGGATACACGATCAGCTGTTACCTGACCGCAAGCACGACCATAGAGTGCCCTCGTAAGGACTACAAGTGGAACTGGCCTATTACTCGGATTACGCGGTACGCCTCGTCAACAGCGAGGAGCCGGTCCGGGGCAAGGACGCGCTCACCTCGGTCGACGCGGTCCGTGACCTCTTCGAGAACAACCCCTCGGCGGCCCGTCGCGCCACGGACGCGGACGTCACCCGCTTCCGTTCGGTGCGGGCCCGGCTGCGCGCGGTGTTCGAGGCGGCGGACACCGGCGACGAGACCCTGGCGGTGGACCTGCTGAACTCGCTCCTGCTCGAATTCCCCGTGAGCCCGCAGATCTCCGGCCACGACCACCGGGACGACGACGGGCGCCCGCTGTGGCACATGCACCTCGCCGACCACCCGTCGAACGCGACGGCGGGCTACGCGGCGATCGCCGCGATGGGCCTGGCGTTCCATCTGACGGAGTACGGCGTGGACCGCCTCGGCCTGTGCGAGGCCGCACCGTGCCGCAACGCCTACCTCGACACCTCGACCAACCGCTCCCGGCGCTACTGCTCGGACCGCTGCGCGACCCGCGCCAACGTGGCCGCCTACCGCGCCCGCAAGCGCCTGGAGGCCGACCGGCCGGAAAGCACCGGCCTGGCGGCGGACAGCCCCCAGCGCACGAGCGCCACCAGCGAACGCTGATCACCCCTGAGCGGCCGATAGCGCAACCGCACCTTCCCGAGCACCAGTTCCTCGGGAACGGTGCCGTAGTCGGTGCTGTCCCCGCCGGCGTACGCGTTGTCACCGAGCACCCACCAGCCGCCCTCCCGGCGCTCGGCCGCCCGCTTCACGACCAGCAGGTCCTGCTGGAACGGATGGCGCAGAACGACCACGTCGCCGGGCCGGATCCGCGCCCCGTACTGCACGACGAGGCGGTCCCCGTGCTGCAGCGTGGGCACCATGGAGGGCCCCGTCACCTCGGCCGCCCCGAATGGCAGCACAGCCCTCCCGCGCTCGGTCTCCTGCGACAGCTCCGGCATCACGGGCACCTCCCCGGTCCTATCCTCCACGAGTCCCAGTCTCACCCCGGACTTTTGTCCTAAGCCCATGGGGGCACTCGCGAAAACCCGTCTCCTACGGAGTAATGTCCCACCTGAGAAGACGATCACGAGGAAGGACAGCTCAATGCTCTCCCGCCTGTTTGCCCCCAAGGTCAAGGTCAGCGCCCACTGCGACCTGCCCTGCGGTGTGTACGACCCGGCCCAGGCCCGCATCGAGGCGGAGTCGGTGAAGGCCGTGCAGGAGAAGATGGCCGCCAACGACGACCCGCACTTCCAGGCGCGTGCCGTTGTCATCAAGGAGCAGCGCGCCGAGCTCGCGAAGCACCACGTCTCGGTGCTCTGGAGCGACTACTTCAAGCCCCCGCACTTCGAGAAGTACCCGGAGCTGCACCAGCTGGTCAACGACGCCCTCAAGGCCCTCTCGGCCGCCAAGGCGTCCACCGACCCGGCGACGGGCCAGAAGGCACTGGACTACATCGCCCAGATCGACAAGATCTTCTGGGAGACCAAGAAGGCCTGATCCAGGGCCGAACCGTGACGACCGGCGGGCGGAGCACGTCCCCGGGGCGACGGACATGGTGAAGGGGCCCGGCCGAGGGTTGGCCGGGCCCCTTCCCCATACCCCCGCGCGACCGCGGCGCCCGTGCGATCCTTGGACGGTGACCGTAGAGGACCTGGTCCGGCTGCGCCGGGCACGCGACCGCATGGACCGGGAGTACGCGGAGCCGCTGGACATGACGGAACTGGCCCGCACGGCGCTGATGTCCCCCGGTCACTTCCAGCGCAGCTTCCGCGCCGCCTACGGCGAGACCCCGTACACGTATCTGATGACCCGCCGTATCGAGCGTGCCAAGGCGTTGCTGCGGCGCGGCGACCTGACGGTCACGGAGGTGTGCTTCGCCGTGGGGTGCACCTCGCTCGGGTCGTTCAGTTCCCGCTTCACGGAGCTGGTGGGCGAGACGCCGAGCGCGTACCGGGCGCGGCCGCACGACCACGGGGCCCCGATCCCGTCCTGTGTGACGCAGCGTCTCACCCGCCCGGCCCGCCGCCGCAACCCGGAAGCGGAACCGGGCAGGTGGCTCTAACGTGAGCGCATGGATCTGAAACTCTCCCAGTGCTTCATCGCCGTGGACGACCACGACAAGGCGCTCGCGTTCTACCGGGACGTGTTGGGCCTGGAGGTCCGCAACGACGTGGGGTTCGAGGGGATGCGGTGGGTGACCGTGGGCTCGCCGCTCCAGCCGGACGTGGAGATCGTCCTGGAGCCGCCGGCCGCGGATCCGAGCACCTCGGCGGCCGACAAGCAGGCGATGGCCGAGCTGCTGGCCAAGGGCGTCCTGCGCGGCGTGATCTTCTCCACCGCCGACTGCGACGCCCTCTTCGAGCGCGTGCGCGAATCCGGCGCCGAAGTCCTCCAGGAGCCGACGGACCAGCCGTACGGACTGCGCGACTGCGCCTTCCGCGACCCGGCGGGCAACCTTCTGCGCTTCAACGAGCGCCGCGGCTGACGGAGTCCGCATGCCGCCCGCACGCCCCCGCGTCCTGTACGTCAGCGACCTGGCCTATCCCGCGAGGGGCCGCCGGTACTGCGACGAGGACATCTTCCTCACCGCACGGCTGCGGGAGGAGTTCGACATCGCCCTGTGCCATCCGCTGGACGCCGCCGCGCTGATGGACGGCTTCGACGCCGTCGTCGTACGCAACAGCGGGCCGGTGCTCAACTACCAGGGGGCGTACGACGCGTTCAGGGAGCAGGCGCTCGCCCGCGGCATCCGCGTCTACAACGAGCTGTCGGGCAAGGGCGACATGGCGGGCAAGCAGTACCTGCTCGACCTGACCGCTGCCGGGTACCCGGTGATCCCCACCGTGGACCGCGTGGCGGACCTCGCCGGTCTGCCCGAGGCCGACACCTATGCGGTGAAACCGAAGCTCGGCGCCGACTCCATCGGCCTGGAGTTCGTCCCGCGCGAGCGGCTCCCCGAACTGGCGTACGGCGACATCCTCGTCCAGCCGCGCATCGACTTCCGCTACGAGGTGTCCTTCTACTTCGTCGACGACACCCTCCAGTACGCCCTGCACGCGCCCCGTCCCGCGGAGCGCTGGGCCCTGGAGCCGTACGAACCGACGGACGGGGACCGGGAGTTCGCCCGGAGATTCGTCGACTGGAACGCGATCGCGCACGGCATCCAGCGCGTGGACGCCTGCCGCGCCCCGAACGGCGAGCTCCTCCTCGTCGAACTGGAGGACCTCAACCCGTATCTGTCCCTGGACGTCCTCCCCGCCGATTCGCGGGACTCGTTCGTCGCGAGCATGAAGACGTCGCTGCGCGGCCTGATCGAGCGCTAGGACCTAGGGGGACCGGGCTCCCATGCCTCCACGTCCACGACGGCAGCTGCCGGGATCGGCCCGTACACGTGCGGGAACTCCTCGCTGCCCGGCTCCGGGGCCTCGTACCGCAGGGGTACGTCGAGCCGGTCGGGGTCGATGACGAGGACCACGAGTTCGTCGGGCCCCGCGTAGGAGCCGTACAGGAAGGCGGCCACGGCGGGGAGTTGCTGCCGCGACGAGCAGTGGATGAAGCCCTCCTCCGCCAGGGTGCGGCCGCGGGTCGAAAGCGTGTACGCGCCGCTCTCGCGGGCCGCCTCCCACAGGGAGCGTTCGGTGATGTGCAGGATCTCTGAGGGCATGGCGTCACGTTAGGGGATCAGCCGAACGGCCCGCGCGTCAGTTCTTCGCGGCGCGGTCCCCGGGCCCCTCCGCGGCCTCCTGGGCGTATCGCTCGCACTTCGGGTTCCGACAGGGACCGGGGCTCCACGAGGGCACCCACACACCGAGGGTCTTGTGCCGCCCCACGACTGCCTCGACGGGCTGCCCGCAGACGGGACAGACCCGGCTGCCTTCCTTGCTGGCCATGCCCTCAGGTTATTGCGGAAGAGGCGGCCGCGCCTCCCGCCCGCACATTCCCCGCAGTCACTCGCCCTGGGGCTCGCGCCACATCGGCCACATGTGCGGGCCGTCCGGCAGATCGACCGTACGGCCCATGAAGGCGAAGCCGAGACGCTCGTACAGCACCCGGCCACGGGCGCTGCTTGCCTCCAGGTACGCGGGCAGTCCCTCGCGGTCGCAGCGGTCGAGGACGGGCTGCATGATCGCCGTGCCGAGGCCCTGGCCCTGGCGGTCCGGCGCCACCGCGATCATCCACAGGTACTCGTGGGCGCGGCCTTGCGGATGGACCTCGGCGGTCAGCCGGACGATCTGCTCGACGCGTTCGTTGTCCGGGTCGACGGCCTCGCGCAGTTCCGCCGCCGACTCGTCCTGCCCGTCGTCGCTCCCGCCCTCGCTTTCGTCGTCCGCGGCCGGCGTCGGCAGCCACAGCGCGCAGGCCGTGAAGTCCTCCGCGACGTCGATGCGTCCCTCGGCGAGCACGATGTCGACGAAGGCGGCCATCAGCCGGGGGTGCGCCGCGCGCCGGTGCTCCTCGCCGGGGAACACCCACCCGCTCACCGGATCGTCGTGGAACGCCTCGTCCAGAAGCCGTATGACGGCCTCGCGATCGTCCTCGCCCACCGCCCGGATGGCCACGCCCATGTCCCTGCCCCTTCATCCCCACTGGCCTTGATCGTCCAGCCCTTGAAGCGTAGGGGGCGATCCCCGGCCCGTCCGGCGATTGAGGACGAGCGCGGGGAAGGGCCGGACCCCGCACACCGTGGGGATGTGCGGGACCCGCCCCGGCCGAAGGCGCCGGGAGCCGTACGGGGTCAGGTCCGTACGGTCCCGGCGGCTCCGGGGTCCACCACCGCGCGACAGCCGCGCTCAGTTGCTGCGCCGCGTCACGAACTCCGCCAGCGCGAGGAGGCCGCCCGCCGCCTCCGGATCCGGGATCGCCCGGGCCAGTTCGTGCATCGCCCGGGACATCCGGTCGGCCGCCTGGACCTGCGCCCAGTCGCGGCCGCCCGCCCGCTCGACCGCCAGCACCGTGCTCTCCAGGTCTCCCGCGCCGCCTTCCTCGTACGGGATCGCGTACAGCTCGGCGAGTTCGGCCGCCGCCGGGGTGCCGGAGGCGAGCGCGGCCACCACCGGGAGGGACTTCTTGCGCGCGATGAGGTCCGCCCCGGCCGGCTTGCCGGTACGGCTCGGGTCCCCCCAGATCCCGATCACGTCGTCGATCAGCTGAAAGGCGAGCCCGGCCTCCCGGCCGAACGCGTCGAGGGCCTCGACCTCGTCCGGTGGCGCCCCCGCGTACAGCGCGCCGAGGGCGCAGGCGCAGCCGAGCAGCGCGCCCGTCTTGGCCTCGGCCATGGCGAGGCACTCGTCGAGACCGACCTCGTGCGGGCCGAGCTTCTCCATGGCCGTGTCCGTGTGCTGCCCCGCGCACAGTTCGACGACGCAGCTCGCGAGACGGGCGGCCGCGGTCGACGCCGCCGGGTGCGGGTCCTCGGCGAGCAGCCGCTGGGCCAGGGCCTGCAGGGCGTCCCCGGCGAGGATCGCGTCGGCGTCGCCGAACACGGTCCACGCGGTGGGGCGGTGCCTGCGGGTGGTGTCCCGGTCCATGACGTCGTCGTGCAGCAGCGTGAAGTTGTGGATCAACTCCACGGCCGCCGCCGCCCGTACGGCGCCGGCGTGCCGTCCGCCGAGTGCCTGTACGGCGGTCAGGACGAGCGCCGGCCTGATCGCCTTGCCCGCGTTGCCCGCCGCCGGTGTGCCGTCCGCGTGCTCCCAGCCGAAGTGGTAGAGCGCGATCCGGCGTATCGAGCCGGGCAGCGACTCGATCGCCCTGCGCAGCTCGGGGTCGACCGACGCCCGGGCACGCTCCAGGATCCCCGCCGCTTCCTGTCCGTCGAGCACACCCGACGGGCTCGGCGGACCCGACGGACTCGGCGGACCCGACGGACTCGGCGGGGTCCGCCTGGCGCCGGGGCTGCCGATCTGGTTCCGCCTTTCGAGGGTCTCGGTCCGGCTCTGCTTTGTCTCCGTCATGAACTCACCCATGGGATCGCCTTGGAGAGTCTGCGGACGGTGGCGCTTCCGCTGCCGCTGGGCGCGTACGGCCCGGGTGTACCCACCCTCCGAGGGACGGGAACACTGCGCCCGGGGGCGCGCGGAAGCTCAACGCCAGCGGCCGATCTCGACGTTCTCCAGGATGCCGAGGGCGTCGGGGACCAGGACCGCGGCCGAGTAGTAGGCCGTCACCAGGTAGGAGATGATCGCCTGCTCGTTGATGCCCATGAAGCGCACCGACAGGCTCGGTTCGATCTCGTCCGGGATGCCGGCCTGCTGGAGCCCGATGACGCCCTGCTCGGCCTCGCCGGTACGCATGGCGATGATCGAGGTCGTACGGGCCTCGCTGACCGGGATCTTGTTGCACGGGTAGATCGGGACTCCGCGCCAGGTCGGGATGCGGTTGCCGGCGATCTCGACGCTCTCGGGGACGAGTCCGCGCTTGTTGCACTCGCGGCCGAACGCGGAGATCGCGCGCGGGTGGGCGAGGAGCATCTTGGTGCCGCGCCTGCGGCTGAGGAGCTCGTCCAGGTCGTCGGGGCTGGGCACGCCGTCGTGCGGCTGCAGCCGCTGGTCGTACTCGCAGTTGTTGAGCAGCCCGAACTCCCGGTTGTTGACCAGCTCGTGCTCCTGGCGCTCCTTCAACGCCTCCACGGTGAGCCTCAGTTGCTGCTCGGTCTGGTTCATCGGCTGGTTGTAGAGGTCGGCCACGCGCGAGTGCAGGCGCAGCACGGTCTGGGCGATGCTCAGTTCGTACTCGCGGGGCGCTGCCTCGTAGTCCACGAAGGTGCCGGGGATGTCCTGCTCCCCGGTGTGGCCGGCCGCGAGGTCGATCTCCTTCTCGCCGTACTTGTTGGTGCGCTGCTCGGGGATCGCCCGCTGCTGCCCGAGGTGGTCGCGCAGGGACTCGGCGCGCTCCGCGACCTGTTCGAGGTCCCGGCGGGGCAGCGTGAGTACGGTGCACGCGGTGACCGCGCGGGCCGTGTACTCCCAGATGGCGTCCGGGTCCAGGAGCGCGTCCTCGCCGAAGTACGCCCCGTCGGCGAGGACGCCGAGGACCGCGTCGTCGCCGTAGGGTCCCGTGCCGATCTTCTCGACCTTGCCGTGGGCGAGCAGGAAGACCTCTTCGGACTGGCCGCCGAACGAGGCGAGCACCTCCCCCGGTGCGAACTCCCGCTGCTGGCAGCGCTGGGCGAGCTCGCCGAGCACCTCCAGGTCCTCGTAGTCCCGCAGCACCGGCAGTTCGCCGAGCTCCGCGGGGATGACCTGCACCCGGTCCCCCGTCTTCACGAACGTGACACGGCCGTCGCCCACCGAGTAGCTGAGGCGCCGGTTCACTCGGTACGTACCACCCTGCACGTTCACCCATGGCAGCGTGCGGAGGAGCCAGCGCGAGCTGATCTCCTGCATCTGGGGTGCGGACTTGGTGGTGGTGGCCAGGTTCCGCGCGGCCGAGGTGCCGAGACTCTGCTGCGGCCGACCCTGCTCTGCGCGGACTTCTTCGCCTACCGACATAAAGAACTGCCCTCCCGGTCGTGGCACTGGTCTGCCGGAGCCAGCCTTCCATCACGGAGCGTGTCGGTGCTATTACACGAATGAGGGGGAATGGACCAGCGGTGGAGTGGGCACAGCACCGGTTTTCGTCGAGTCGTCGAACGGACCTGGTGCGGGAACTCCAAGATCCGGCCAACCGTTTGATCCTTCGACGGGACGAGTTGATCCTTCGACGGACGAGGACGGGAGAGGGCGATGACGGGCTTCCTGGACCGCGCCAGAGAACAGGCGCAGCGCGGCATGACGCAGGGCAAGCAGAAGATCGACGAGGTGCAGGCCCAGCGCGCGGGCGGCGATCTGCTGAAGAAGCTGGGCGCCGCGTACTACGCGGAGCGCAGCGGCAGCGGCTCCCCCGAGGCCACGCAGCAGGCGCTGCGAGCCCTGGAAACCCACATAGCGGCGCACGGCGACGGGTTCCTGCGTTCCTAGCCGGACCGCGGGTGAGCGCCTCCTGTCCGGATCGGCTCGCACGCTGTGCGAACGGCTGGGCCGGGCCTGCGTGTTCCGGGTACAAGCTGCGTACGAGACGGCCGCGGCAGGCGGTCGGCATGCAGCGCGAAGGAGGCGGTCATGGCCCCACCCATGTCCGCGGGCAGATTCCTGGACCGGCTCAGGCAGGAAGGCGTCACCGTCGTCGAGGTCGGCGACTGGGAGCATCACAACCGCAACCACCAGGGCCCCTGGGGGCCGGTGAACGGCGTGATGATCCATCACACGGTGACCTCGGGCAGCGAGCGCACCGTGGAGATCTGTCGCAAGGGTTACGCGGATCTGCCCGGACCGCTGTGCCATGGCGTCATCACCAAGGACGGCGTCGTCCACCTCGTCGGTTACGGGCGGGCCAACCACGCGGGCCTGGGCGACGACGACGTCCTGCGCGCCGTGATCGCCGAGAAGGCGCTCCCCCACGACAACGAGGCGAACACCGACGGCAACCGCCACTTCTACGGCTTCGAGTGCGAGAACCTCGGCGACGGCCTGGACCCCTGGCCCGAGGTCCAGCTCGCGGCGATCGAGCGGGTCTCGGCCGCGATCTGCCGCCACCACGGGTGGACGGAGCGTTCCGTCATCGGTCACCTGGAGTGGCAGCCGGGCAAGGTCGACCCCCGGGGCTTCACGATGGCGTCTATGCGGGGGCGCGTCCGTGACCGCCTGAAGTGACACCCCTGCCCGTCCGCGGCCGCACCCCCGGACGGGCTGTCCCGTGCCCGACAATGGTGGGGTGACCAGGCCTGACCTCCCTCGCCTCCCCGACGCGCCCGACCCGGCCGTCCTGCGGCCGCGGCTGCCGTCGCCGTTGCAGGACGCCGTGGACGAGCGCTTCGCCCGGCACGGGGTCCGGCTGCTGCTCAAGCGGGACGACCTGATCCACCCGGACCTGATCGGCAACAAGTGGCGCAAGCTCGCCCCGAACCTGCGGGCGGCGGCGGGCCGCACGGTGCTCACCTTCGGCGGCGCGTACTCCAACCATCTGCGCGCCACGGCCGCCGCGGGCCGTCTCCTGGGCCTGCCCACCGTGGGTGTGGTCCGCGGGCAGGAACTGGCCGGCCGCCCCCTGAACCCCTCCCTGTCCCGGTGCGCGGCCGACGGCATGCGGCTGCACTTCGTCGACAGATCGACCTACCGCCGCAAGAGCGACCCGGAAGCGCTGGCCGGGATCCTCCGCGGCGCGGCCGCCGAGGACGCGTATGTCGTCCCCGAAGGCGGCAGCAACTCCCTTGCCGTACGCGGCTGCCGGGAGCTCGGCGAGGAGCTCCGCGGCCGTGCGGACATCGTCGCCCTCGCCTGCGGCACCGGTGGCACCTTCGCGGGCCTGGCCGCCGGACTCGCCCGTGACCAGCGCGCCCTCGGCATACCGGTCCTCAAGGGCGGCTTCCTGACCGCCGACATACAGGCCCTCCAGGAGGACGCCTTCGGCGGCCGGCGCGGCGACTGGTGGCTCGACGACCGCTTCCACTGCGGCGGCTACGCCCGCACCACCCCCGAGCTGGCCGCCTTCGCCGAGGACTTCGAGGACCGCCACGGTCTGCCCGTCGAACGTCTCTATGTCGCCAAGCTGCTGTACGGACTTGTCGCCCTGGCGGCGGAGGGCGCCTTCCCGCGTGGCACCACGGTGGCGGCCGTGATCACCGGCAGCCCGTTCCCACCTGCCACCCGGGACTTCTAGGTCGCCACCTCCCGGTAGGCCGCCGCCTCCTCCAGGTCCAGCCGCCTGAGCAGCGTGCGCAGCATCTCGTCGTCGATGTGACGGCCGTCCCGGAGTCGTACGAAGACCGCGCGCTCGGCGCCGATCATCTCGCGGGACAGCCGCCGGTAGGTGTCGTCGACGGTCTCGCCGGTCGTCGGGTTGACCGAGCCCAGCCGCTCCCAGACCGCGTTGCGGCGCCGTTCCAGGACCGCGCGCAGCCGGTCGGCGAGCGGTGGGGGCAGGGTGTTGCGGTCGTCGCCGAGGAGTTCGTCGAGGCGCTGCTCGGCGATCCGGGAGGCCTGCGCCTGGGCGTTCGCCTCGGCGAGCGTCTCGGCCTGCTGGTCGCGGCCGGGCAGCTTCAGGAGCCGGATCAGCGGGGGCAGCGTCAGCCCCTGCACGACCAGCGTGCCGATGACCGTCGTGAAGGTCAGGAAGAGGACGAGGTTGCGATCGGGAAAGTCCGCGCCGTTGTGCAGCGTGACGGGGACCGAGAAGGCGATGGCGAGCGAGACCACGCCCCGCATTCCTGCCCAGCCGATGATGAACGGCCCCTTCCAGGTGGGGTTCTTCTCGCGCTCCCGGATGCGCGAGGACAGCAGCCGCGGCAGGAAGGTCGCCGGGTAGACCCACACGAACCGGGCGGCGACGACGACCACGAAGACGGCCACGGCGTACCAGGCGGCGCGTGCACCCTGGTACTCCCCCAGTCCTTCGAGGACGACGGGCAGTTGGAGTCCGATCAGGGCGAACACGGCGGACTCCAGGACGAACGCGACCATCTTCCAGACCGCCTCCTCCTGGAGGCGGGTCGCGAAGTCCACCTCCCAGGACCGGTGTCCGACGTAGAGCGCGACGACGACCACGGCGAGCACCCCGGAGGCGTGCACCTGCTCGGCGACGCCGTACGCGACGAAGGGGATGAGGAGGGAGAGGGTGTTCTGCAGCAGCGCCTCGTTGAGGTGGGTGCGCAGCCAGTGGATCGGCATCATCAGGACGAGTCCGACCACCACACCGCCGACCGCGGCGAGCAGGAACTCGCCGATGCCGCCCGCCCAGGTCGCGCCCTCGCCGATCGCGGCGGCGAGGGCCACCTTGTAGGCGGTGATCGCGGTGGCGTCGTTCACCAGGGACTCGCCCTGCAAAATCGTGGTGATGTGCGAGGGCAGTCCGACCCGGCGGGCGACCGCGGTCGCCGCGACCGCGTCCGGCGGCGCCACCACCGCCCCGAGGACCAGCGCCGCGGTCAGCGGCAGACCCGGCACGATCAGATACGCCGCCCAGCCGACGGCGAGCGTCGCGAACAGGACGTAGCCGACCGAGAGCAGCGCGACGGGCCGCAGTTGGGCCCGCAGGTCGAGGTACGAGCTGTCGGTGGCCGCCGTGTACAGCAGCGGGGGCAGCAGCAGCGGCAGCACGACCTCGGGGTCGAGCCTGTAGTCGGGCACCCCGGGGAGGTACGCGATCACGAGGCCCACCGCGACGAGCAGCAGCGGCGCGGGTACCGGCGTGCGCCGTGCCGCCCCCGCGACCGCGGCGCTGCCCGCGACCAGCAACAGCAGTGGCAGAACATGCATCGGCCTCAGCCCACCCTCGTTTTTCGCGCGGCACGCCGCACACCCGACGTAACCTGGCAATCATGAAACAGTGCACGCACGGCGACGCGCTGCCGCACCCCCAGCCCGAGCCCCTGAGCGAGACCTGCCTGGAGTGCCTGGCGGCAGGTTCGCACCCGGTGCAGTTGAGGCTGTGCCTGGAGTGCGGGCACCTCGCCTGCTGCGACTCCTCGCCGATGCGGCACGCGACGGAGCACTTCAAGGAGACCGGACACCCGGTGATGCGCACATTCGAGCCCGGGGAGAACTGGCGCTGGTGCTTCGTCGACCACGTACTCGTGTGATCCGTGTGCCGGACGGTTCGGCGGTCTGACGTCTGGGTACGTCAACCCGGCGCGCGCTCTTCCGAATTGGGGCCGCAGACCCCTAGCCACTGTGCGTACTCATAGGCTTACTATGAGTGACAAGAAGGGGCGGGGTCCCCGGTACGGAAAACTCGGGAGCGCGGTAGCGTCACCGCTGAACCACATGGCGCGTTACCCCGGGGGGCGACCCTCGGCCCTGAAAAAGCTCCTAATGAGCTTGTACCACCTTGGAGGTGAGGGTGTCCCAGATCGCAGGCGAGCCCGCGACGAAGGACTTCGTGGAAGTCCGGCTGCCGGCCGCGGGTGCCTACCTGTCGGTGCTGCGTACGGCCACGGCCGGACTCGCGGCCCGTTTGGACTTCACCCTCGACGAGATCGAGGACCTGCGCATCGCGGTGGACGAGGCCTGCGCGATCCTGCTGCAGCAGGCCGTCCCCGGCTCGGTGCTCAGCTGCGTCTTCCGGTTGATCGAGGACTCGCTGGAGGTGACGGTCTCGGCTCCGACCACGGACGGTCACGCGCCCGCGCGGGACACGTTCGCCTGGACCGTCCTCTCGGCTCTCGCGGGCAAGGTCGAATCCACCGTCGCCGACGACAAGACCGTGTCGATCAGCCTCTACAAACAGCGCGGCGCGGGACCCGGGCCGGCGTGAGGAACGGGGACGGGCCGGTGCGGGACGAAGAGCGCGGCACACGGGAGCTTCCCGCCGAGCGCGTCGACGGTCCGGGTGGGCCGCGGCGCATGGCGGACGGCGTCGACGGCATCCCCGAGCAGGCCCGGCCGCATCCGGAGGACGACGCATCCATGGCGGCGCCCGAAGCGTCTCAGCAGCAGACGGAACCGATCGACGGGGGCTCCCCTGCTCATGAGGGTCCCCCCGGTTCGAGGAAGGTCGAGAACCTGGGGGAGGCACCGAGGGCTCGGGAAATGGTGACGGGCGGGACTATGAGCGAGCACGAGCAGCACGACAAGCCGGGCGCACCGGAGGTGCCGAGCGCGCCCCAGGGGCCCAGTGCCCCGCAGCCGCAAGGGCCGAGCCGCCAGCACACGCAGCACGACCCGCACGACCGCAGCGGAGCGCGGGCGATGTTCATCGAGCTGCGCAAGCTGACGGACGGCAGCGCCGAGTACGCGGAGCTGCGCAACCAGCTGGTCCGCATGCATCTGCCGCTCGTCGAGCACCTCGCACGCCGTTTCCGCAATCGCGGGGAGCCGCTGGACGACCTCACGCAGGTCGCGACCATCGGCCTGATCAAGTCGGTCGACCGCTTCGACCCGGAGCGTGGCGTCGAGTTCTCGACGTACGCGACGCCGACGGTCGTCGGCGAGATCAAGCGGCACTTCCGTGACAAGGGCTGGGCGGTGCGGGTGCCGCGCCGGCTGCAGGAACTGCGGCTGGCCCTGACGACGGCCACCGCAGAGCTGTCCCAGCAGCACGGCCGCTCCCCCACGGTGCACGAGCTGGCCGAGAAACTGGCCATCTCGGAGGAAGAGGTCCTGGAGGGCCTGGAGTCCGCCAACGCGTACTCCACGCTGTCCCTGGACGTCCCCGACACCGACGACGAGTCGCCGGCCGTCGCGGACACCCTGGGCTCCGAGGACGAGGCACTGGAGGGGGTCGAGTACCGCGAGTCCCTCAAGCCGCTCCTGGAGGACCTGCCGCCGCGGGAGAAGCGGATCCTGCTGCTGCGTTTCTTCGGCAACATGACGCAGTCGCAGATCGCGCAGGAGGTCGGCATCTCCCAGATGCACGTGTCGCGCCTGCTGGCGCGCACGCTGGCCCAGCTGCGGGAGAAGCTGCTCGTCGAGGAGTGAGACCGTCGTCGCCGGTCTCGTTGACGGTTACTTCTGGTCTTGTACGTTCCCGCCGGGCCCTCGGATTCCGAGGGCCCTGGTCGTTGCCGGGTTCACCAGCAGCACCAGCGCGGTGACCGCGACGACCGCGAGCGCGATGCCCGCCGGGATCGCGACGCTGTCGGCCTGAAGCAGGCTGTAGGCCACCGGAAGCGCCATGATCTGCGTGATCACCGCGGGTCCCCGGCTCCAGCTGCGGCGCAGCAGCAGCCCGCGGGCGGCCAGCAGGGGCAGCAGCGCGAGCAGGATCACCGTGACTCCGCCGGTGACAGCCTGCTGCCGGTCGTCCCCGTCACCCGTGAGGCCCAGTACGAGCATCCAGACACCGCCCGTCACGAGCGCGAGCCCCTCCAGCGCGGCCAGCGCCGCCGCGGCGGTCAGCCGCCCGGGACGGGGCTCGGCGTCGGGGTGGTCCGCAGGCGTCTTCGGGTCGGGGTTCCGCTCAGCACTCACCCCAGAAGGGTAGCCCTCCGCCTCCGGCCGGCCTCGGCCCCGTACCCGCGCTCCTCCCCGCCGATGCCGGGGTCTCCCCGGCCCCGACGCCCGGGGATCACGAGCCCGACCTCTTACCCGATCCCTACCTCACGCCTACCTCGGTCTGGGCCGAGTACCACCCAGTAGGTACCCTGCATCCCATGCGTGCACTTCTCGTGGTCAATCCGGCGGCAACCACCACAAGTGCGCGCACGCGTGACGTCTTGACCCACGCACTGGCCAGCGAGATGAAACTCGAAGCGGTCACCACCGAGTACCGCGGGCACGCCAGGGACCTCGGTCGGCAGGCCGCGGAGAGCGAGGACATAGACCTGGTCGTGGCCCTCGGCGGCGACGGCACGGTCAACGAGGTCGTCAACGGCCTGCTGCACCACGGCCCCGACCCGGACCATCTGCCGCGCCTCGCCGTGGTCCCCGGTGGCTCCACCAACGTCTTCGCGCGCGCCCTGGGCCTGCCCAACGACGCCGTGGAGGCGACCGGCGCCCTGCTGGACGCCCTGCGCGAGGGCCGGGAGCGCACGATCGGACTCGGTCTGGCCGCCGGCACCCCGGGCACCGAGGACGAATCGGTGCCGGCGCGCTGGTTCACGTTCTGCGCGGGCCTCGGCTTCGACGCCGGGGTCATCGGCCGGGTCGAACAGCAGCGCGAACGGGGCAAGCGCTCCACGCATGCGCTGTATCTCCGCCAGGTCGTACGTCAGTTTCTGGACGAACCTCACCGCAGACACGGCACCATCACGCTGGAGCAGCCCGGCGAGGACCCGGTCACCGATCTGGTCCTGTCCATAATCTGCAATACCTCACCGTGGACGTTTCTCGGCAATCGTCCGGTGTACGCCTCACCTAAGGCCTCGTTCGATACCGGACTCGACGTACTCGGCCTGAGCCGCATGTCGACTGCCGCGGTTGCCCGGTATGCGACCCAGTTGCTCACTTCGTCCCCCGAGCGGGGACCCCATGGCAGGCACGCACTCTCACTGCACGACCTGACGGACTTCACCTTGCATTCGAAGGTCCCGCTACCCCTGCAGATGGACGGCGACCACCTCGGGCTGCGTACGAGCGTGACGTTCACAGGCGTACGCCGTGCACTGCGTGTGATTGTGTGAGTGGAAGGACCCAAAGTCCTTTCACTCGAACGTTTAGACCAGGGTCCACCCCATGGAAGTACGGCTGTGACCTAGTCGACACCGAGGAATCAAAAAAAACTTTCCAGAAGGGGTTGTATCCGCCGCTGAGGTTTGCGAGTCTCTACGTGGCGCTCGGGACGGCCCGCAACATCGGCCCCACAGAGAGCCAGAACCCCTCCTCAAATCACAGGACCACGCCAGTCCGTCTGGCAGTCGGCCCTTCACTTGTTGAGGGATTCGTGAAAGCGTTCACATTCACAAGCAACTTGCACGTAATACCAAGGAGAGGTAGCAGCCATGGACTGGCGTCACAACGCCGTTTGCCGCGAGGAAGACCCCGAGCTCTTCTTCCCCATCGGCAACACCGGTCCTGCGCTGCTGCAGATCGAGGAAGCCAAGGCTGTCTGCCGCCGCTGCCCCGTCATGGAGCAGTGCCTGCAGTGGGCGCTCGAGTCCGGCCAGGACTCCGGCGTCTGGGGTGGCCTCAGCGAGGACGAGCGCCGCGCGATGAAGCGCCGCGCCGCCCGCAACCGGGCCCGTCAGGCCTCCGCCTGACGCCCCACCCCGTAACAGCCTGAGCCCGGCGGCGCGTACAGCGAGTACGCATCTCCCGCCCCCGAGCCGCAGCGCGCAGTACCCCCGATGCGCATCGCATATCGCAACGAGCTTTCAGCCCCGGACCAGATCTTGGTCCGGGGCTCATTGCTGTTTGCTACTGAGTCTGTTTGCTACCGAGCTGTTTGCGTCTGCGTGGGTGAAGCAGGACGCGGGTGGATGAACTGGGCGTGCCCGGCCGCCTGTTACTTGTTGGCCCGCACCGGGATGTCCAGGATCACCTGGGTGCCGCGCACCGGCGCCGCCACCATGTCGAAGGTGCCGCCCAACTCGCCCTCCACCAGCGTCCGTACGATCTGCAGTCCGAGGTTGCCCGAGCGGTGCGGGTCGAAGCCCTCGGGCAGGCCCGCGCCGTCGTCCTGGACGGTGACCAGGAGACGGGCCTCCTTGCTGGTACCGCCGCGGATTGCCGAGACCTCGACCGTGCCGCGGTCGCCCTCGCGGAAGCCGTGCTCCAGGGCGTTCTGCAGGATCTCGGTGAGCACCATGGAGAGCGGGGTGGCGACCTCCGCGTCCAGGATCCCGAAGCGGCCGGTGCGCCGGCCGGTGACCTTGCCGGGCGAGATCTCGGCGACCATCGCGAGCACCCGGTCGGCGATCTCGTCGAACTCCACGCGCTCGTCCAGGTTCTGGGACAGCGTCTCGTGCACGATCGCGATCGATCCGACGCGGCGTACGGCTTCCTCCAGCGCCTCCCGGCCCTTGTCCGAGTCGATGCGGCGGGCCTGGAGGCGCAGCAGTGCCGCCACCGTCTGGAGGTTGTTCTTCACCCGGTGGTGGATCTCCCGGATGGTCGCGTCCTTGGTGATCAACTCGCGCTCGCGCCGCCGCAGTTCGGTGACGTCACGCAGCAGGACGAGCGAACCGACACGCGTGCCCTTGGGCTTGAGCGGGATCGCGCGCAGCTGAATCACTCCTTCGGCGCTCTCGATCTCGAACTCGCGGGGCGCCCAGCCGCTGGCGACCTTCGACAGCGCCTCGTCCACCGGGCCGCGGGAGGGGGCGAGTTCGGCGGTGGTCACGCCGAGGTGGTGGCCCACGAGGTCGGCGGCGAGGCCGAGGCGGTGGTAGGCGGAGAGGGCGTTCGGCGAGGCGTACTGGACGATGCCGTCCGCGTCGAGGCGGATCAGCCCGTCGCCCACGCGCGGCGAGGCGTCCATGTCGACCTGCTGGTCGGGGAACGGGAAGGAACCGGCGGCGATCATCTGGGCGAGGTCGGAGGCGCTCTGGAGGTAGGTCAGTTCCAGGCGGCTCGGGGTGCGCACGGTGAGGAGGTTGGTGTTGCGGGCGATCACGCCCAGGACCCGGCCTTCCCGGCGCACAGGGATGGACTCGACCCGTACGGGGACTTCCTCGCGCCACTCGGGGTCGCCCTCGCGCACGATGCGGCCCTCGTCGAGCGCGGCGTCCAGCAGGGGCCGGCGGCCGCGCGGGACGAGGTGGCCGACCATGTCGTCCTGGTACGAGGTGGGGCCGGTGTTGGGCCGCATCTGCGCGACGGAGACATAGCGGGTGCCGTCGCGCGTGGGGACCCACAGCACGAGGTCGGCGAAGGAGAGGTCGGAGAGCAGCTGCCACTCCGAGACCAGCAGGTGCAGCCACTCGAGGTCGGAGTCACCGAGCGCGGTGTGCTGGCGTACGAGGTCGTTCATGGAGGGCACTAGGCGAGCGTACCTGGCGGTACGGACGCGGCCCGAAATCCCGGGGCCCGGGGACGATCACCCGCCCCCGGAAACACCCGCGGGCCGCGGCGCCTGGGAGGGACCCTCAACCCTCCCGGCACCGCAGCCCGGAGCAGCAACGGCCATGGGGTGTGCGGTCCCATTCGGCCGAAGGAGAGGAGCCGGAGCAGTCAGGGCAGAGAGCGCCGGTTCCTCGGTCCGTCTTCCTGTGCGGGGAAGACGGAGGCTTGATCGGTGGTGGTCAGCCAGCACGCGTGGACTAGACCATGCCACTGGGTCCATGTTCCTTCGTCCATGAGCCCGTGTCCATGCGTGAGTGGATGTTTGTTGTTGTCTCTTTATCGAAAATCCAACGGCATCCACCATGCAGAGTAGCCCGGTTCGGTGGCCTACCGGTGCCGGATTACGGCACGGACGACCCCTGTTTCCGTCAGGAGGCGGGCCAGGCCGTCATGGCGAGGGCGGCGAGTGCCTCCAGCTCCTGCCGGGTGGCTCCGTCGCGGGCCTGCTGGGACATGCCCTGGATGATCGCCCCGGTGTGTCGCGCGAGGGCCGCCGCGTCGGTGTCCGCGGGCAGCTCACCGGCGCTGATCCCCGCCCTTATCCGGCTCTCGAAAGCCGCGAGGTTGGCATTGCGCCGCGCCCGCAGCGACTCCTCGACCTCGGGTGTCGTGCAGTTGGTGGCCGCGTGGATGACCAGGCAGCCGTGCGGGCGGTCGTCCTCGGTGTACTCGGCGGCGGCCTCGCGCAGCGTCCGCTCGATCGCGCCGCGGACGGTGGGCTCCTCGGCGAGGGCGCGCTCGCTGAACGAGCCGTACTTCCTGCCGTACGAGTTCACCGCCTCCTCGAACAGGGACTGCTTGTCGCCGAACGCCGCGTACAGACTCGGGGCGCCGATGCCCATGACGCGGGTGAGGTCGGAGACGGAGGTCGCTTCGTAGCCGTGCTCCCAGAAGGCGAGGACCGCCTTCTCCAGCGCGGTCTCGCGGTCGAAGGACCGGGGCCGGCCGCGCTGCCTGGTCCCCGCCCCGGTCTTCGTCTCGGTCACCTCGCTGCCCACCATGGAGTGAATTGTATAGCGGGTACTAGAGAAATGTCGGCGGGCTGTTGTACGGTTTTTCTGTAGCGACCACTAGATAAAGGGGAAGGGGCGCCGACATGGGCGTGCTCACGGGCAGGACGGCTCTCGTCACCGGTGGCAGCAGGGGGATCGGGCGGGGCATCGCCGAGCGGCTCGGCCGGGACGGGGCACGGGTGGCCGTGCACTACGGAAGCAACGCGGCGGCGGCGAAGGAGACGGTGTCCGCGATCGAGGCGGAGGGCGGCTCGGCGTTCGCCGTCGAGGCGGAGCTCGGGGTGCCGGGGGACGCGCAGAGGCTCTGGGAGCGGTTCGACCGGCATGCGGACGGGCTCGACATCCTGGTGAACAACGCGGCGATCGGGACGTCACGGGCGTTCGGCGAGATCGACGAGGCGGAGTACGACCGGGTCTTCGCGGTGAACGTGAGGGCGCCCCACTTCATCACCCGGCTGGGCGCCCAGCGGCTGCGGGACGGCGGCCGGGTGATCAACGTGTCCTCCGGCCTCGCGCGCAACGCGGTGATGCCGGACAAGATGGCGTACGCGATGACGAAGGGCGCGCTGGACGTCTTCACCCGCGATCTCTCCAAGGTGCTGGGCCCGCGCGGAATCACCGTGAACTCGGTGGCCCCCGGCATCATCGACACCGACAGCAACGCGGACTGGCTGCGCACGAGCGACGAGGCGCGGGCGGGGGCTTCGGCGATATCGGCCCTGGGGCGCGTGGGCACCCCGGAGGACGTCGCCGACGTGGTGTCCTTCCTCGCCTCGGACGCCGGGCGCTGGGTCACCGGGGCGTGGCTGGACGCGACAGGGGGCTCCCTGATGTAGGTCCGCGACGAATGGTCACCGGCTGGAGGGCGACCAGGGAGGGGCGAGCACGGAAGCCGGACTCCGGCGGGCCATGGGGAGAACGGCGAGGGGCCGTTGACTGCACCGGCGCGGACGGAGGTGTCGGGCGAGACCGGCGGGACCGATTCTGGTAGATTGGTCTATACCACATATCGTTTCCTTTCGGGTTCCAGTTGAGTCCCCCTCCAGATCGGCAGGCCCAGCGTGGAAGTTGTCATCGTTCCGGACGCCCAGGCAGGCGGCGAGATCATCGCCGAGGCCATGGCGGAGCTGCTCCGGCGCAAGCCCGACGCCCTGCTCGGCGTGGCCACCGGCTCGACCCCGCTGCCCATTTACGAGGCGCTGGCGGCGAAGGTCGGCTCCGGTGCCGTGGACGCCTCGCGGGCCCGGATCGCGCAGCTCGACGAGTACGTGGGGCTGCCGGCCGAGCACCCCGAGTCCTACCGGTCGGTGCTGAGCCGGGAGGTGCTGGAGCCGCTGGGGCTGAGCGTCGAGGCGTTCATGGGACCCGACGGCACCGCCCCGGACGTACCGGCGGCGTGCGAGGCGTACGACAGGGCGCTGGCGGCGGCCGGCGGGGTGGATCTGCAGATCCTGGGCATCGGGACCGACGGGCACATCGGGTTCAACGAGCCGTGCTCCTCGCTCGCCTCGCGCACCCGGATCAAGACGCTGACCGAGCAGACCCGCGTCGACAACGCACGGTTCTTCGAGGGCGACATCGAGCAGGTCCCGCACCACGTCATCACCCAGGGCATCGGCACCATCCTGGAGGCGCGCCACCTCGTGCTGCTCGCCACGGGCGAGGGCAAGGCCGACGCGGTCGCGGCCACGGTGGAGGGCCCGGTCGCCGCGGTCTGTCCGGCCTCGGCGCTCCAGTTCCACCCGCACGCCACGGTCGTGGTCGACGAGGCGGCGGCGTCCAAGCTGAAGCTCGCGGACTACTTCCGGCACACGTACGCCAACAAGCCCGACTGGCAGGGGATTTAAGGCACTCTCCGGTGTACGAAGGTGGCGGGGGGGGCCGGGGGGGGCGGGCCGGGGAGGGGGTGAGCG
>NZ_JBEXDZ010000158.1:0-22678 GCF_040606085.1 Streptomyces sp. NPDC005485
ACCCCCCGGTGCGCTAACACCCACCCCCGGTCTCCCGCCCCCCGGCGCCCGCGGCGGGGGGCCCCCGCCCACCCCGCGCCCCCCCCTTCCGTGTGTCGCGGGTCCTACGCGCCGAGCAGCTTCCTCACCCGGTCCTGGCCTACCGCGAGGAGCAGGGTGGGCAGGCGCGGGCCGGTGTCGCGGCTGACGAGCAGGTGGTAGAGCAGGGCGAAGAAGGTGCGCTGGGCGACCTTGATCTCCGGCGGGAGCTCCTTGGGGCCTGCGTCGGCGGAGAAGCCGGCCTGGACCTTGGGGACGCCGTAGACGAGGTGGGTCAGGCCGTCCAGGGACCAGTGGGTGTCGAGGCCGTCGAGCAGCAGGCGCAGGGAGGCGCGGCCCTCGTCGTCGAGGGACTTCAGGAGCTCGGTGTCGGGTTCGGCGCGGACGACGGTGCGCTGGTCGGCGGGGACCTGGGTGTTGATCCAGGCCTCGGCCTTGTCGAGGCGCGGCCGGACCTCGTCGAGGGAGGAGAGCGGGTTGGCGGGGTCCAGCTCGCTGAGGATGCGCAGGGTCTGGTCCTCGGCGCCGGCGGTGATGTCGGCGACGGAGGCGAGTGTGCGGTACGCCATGGGGCGGGGGGTCCTGGGGAGTTCCCCGGCGGCGGTGCCGACGGCGCGGGCGTGGGCGGCGGCGTCCGCGGGCAGCGCGGAGCCGTCGGCGACCTTGGCGCCGAGCTTGTCCCACTCGTCGTAGAGCCGCTGGATCTCCTGGTCGAAGGCGATCTTGAAGCTCTGGTTGGGGCGGCGGCGGGCGTAGAGCCAGCGCAGCAGCTGCGGTTCCATGATCTGGAGGGCATCGGCCGCGGTGGGCACTCCGCCCCGGGACGACGACATCTTGGCCATGCCGCTGATGCCGACGAAGGCGTACATGGGGCCGATGGGCTGCTTGCCGCCGAAGATGCCGACGATCTGGCCGCCGACCTGGAAGCTCGATCCGGGCGAGGAGTGGTCGACGCCGCTCGGCTCGAAGACGACGCCTTCGTAGGCCCAGCGCATGGGCCAGTCGACCTTCCAGACGAGCTTGCCGCGGTTGAACTCGCTCAGCCGGACGGTCTCGGTGAAGGCGCAGGCCGTGCAGACGTACGTCAGCTCGGTGGTGTCGTCGTCGTAGGACGTGACGGTCGTCAGGTCCTTCTCGCACTGGCCGCAGTAGGGCTTGTACGGGAAGTACCCGGCGGCCGATCCGCTGCCGTCGTCCTCGGCGGCGGCGCCGGAGCCCTCGGCGGCCTCCAGTTCGGCCTCGTCGACCGGCTTCTGGCCCTGCTGCTTCTTGGCGGGGGCCTTCTTGGTGCGGTACTGGTCGAGGATCGCGTCGATGTCGCCGCGGTGCTTCATGGCGAACAGGACCTGCTCGCGGTAGACGCCCGAGGTGTACTGCGCGGTCTGGCTGATGCCGTCGAACTCCACGCCGAGCTCGGCCAGCGAGGTGACCATCGCGGCCTTGAAGTGCTCGGCCCAGTTCAGGTACGCCGATCCGGCGGGCGCGGGCACGGAGGTGAGCGGCTTGCCGATGTGCTCGGCCCAGGTGCCGTCGATGCCGGGGATACCGGCCGGGACCTTGCGGTAGCGGTCGTAGTCGTCCCAGGAGATGAGGTGGCGCACGGTGTACCCGCGGCGGCGGATCTCGTCGGCGACCAGGTGCGGGGTCATGACCTCGCGGAGGTTGCCCAGGTGGATCGGACCGGAGGGGGAGAGGCCGGACGCGACGACGACGGGTTTGCCAGGTGCGCGACGCTCCGACTCCTCGATGACCTCATCCGCGAAACGGGAGACCCAGTCGGTGGTCTCGGTGCTCTGGCCCACGATCGGCACGTCCTTCTTCCTCATACGCCAGTACGGCTGACCGCACCATTCTCCCAGCTCGGACGCGAACCGCGAAAACGGCTTTTCACCGCATGGGATACTCGGTTTTCGTAGATGCAGGAACTTCCGGAACCCGAGCAGAACGGCAGCCACTTCATGGCCTCGGTCACGTCCCTCACCGCTTCCGTCCACCAGCGCCTCGCGGACGCCCTCTCGGCAGCTCTGCCGGAGGCCGGCTCCGCGGACCCGCTGCTGCGACGAAGCGACCGGGCCGATTTCCAGGCCAACGGGATCCTGGCGCTCGCGAAGAAGGCGAAGGCGAACCCGCGGGAGCTGGCGACGCAGGTCGTGGAGCGGATCGACTCCGGTGAGCTGATCAAGGAGGTCGAGGTCTCGGGGCCGGGCTTCCTGAACGTCACCGTCACGGACCGGGCGATCACGGAGAACCTGGCCGCGCGGTATGCGGACAGCGACCGTCTGGGCGTGCCCTTCGCCCAGAACCCGGGCACGACGGTGATCGACTACGCCCAGCCGAACGTGGCGAAGGAGATGCACGTCGGTCATCTGCGGTCCGCGGTGATCGGTGACGCGGTCGTGCAGATCATGGAGTTCACCGGCGAGTCGGTGGTCCGGCGCCATCACATCGGCGACTGGGGCACCCAGTTCGGCATGCTCATCCAGTACCTGATCGAGCACCCGCACGAGCTGGACCACGAGGGCGGCGAGGTCTCCGGCGAGGAGGCCATGTCGAGCCTCAACCGGCTGTACAAGGCCTCGCGGGCGGTCTTCGACTCCGACGAGGAGTTCAAGACGCGGGCGCGGCGCCGGGTGGTGGATCTCCAGGCGGGTGAGCCGGAGACGCTTGCCATGTGGCAGAAGTTCGTGGACGAGTCGAAGATCTACTTCTATTCGGTCTTCGAGAAGCTGGACATGGAGATCCGGGACCCGGACGTGGTCGGCGAGTCGGGTTACAACGACATGCTGGACGAGACGTGCCGCCTCCTGGAGGAGTCGGGTGTCGCGGTCCGTTCGGAGGGCGCGCTGTGCGTGTTCTTCGACGACGTGAAGGGCCCGGACGGCAACCCGACCCCGCTGATCGTGAAGAAGTCCGACGGTGGCTACGGCTACGCGGCGACGGACCTGTCCGCGATCCGTGACCGTGTCTTCAACCTGAAGGCGTCCACACTGCTGTACGTGGTCGACGCCCGCCAGTCACTGCACTTCAAGATGGTCTTCGAGACGGCGCGGCGGATCGGCTGGCTGAACGACGACGATGTGAAGGCCGCGCAGCTGGCGTTCGGCACGGTGCTGGGCAAGGACGGCAAGCCGTTCAAGACGCGTGAGGGCACGACGGTGAAGCTGGAGGACCTCCTCGACGAGGCGGTCCAGCGTGCCACCGCCGTGGTGCGGGAGAAGGCCGAGAAGATGGGCCTGAGCGAGCAGGAGATCGTCGAGAACGGCCGATACGTCGGCATCGGCGCGGTCAAGTACGCGGACCTTTCGACGTCCGCGGTCCGGGACTACAAGTTCGACCTGGACCAGATGGTCTCGCTGAACGGCGACACGTCGGTGTACCTCCAGTACGCGTACGCCCGTATCCAGTCGATCCTGCGCAAGGCCGGGGAGGCCCGCCCCCTCGCCCACCCGGAGCTCGAACTCCACGCCGCGGAGCGCGAGTTGGGTCTGCACCTGGACCGCTTCGGCGAGACGCTCGCCGAGGTCGCGGCGGGCTACGAGCCGCACAAGCTGGCCGCGTACCTGTACCAGCTGGCGTCGCTCCTGACCGCGTTCTACGACAAGTGCCAGGTGCTGAGCGACGACAACCCGGCGGAGGTCGTCGAGAACCGCCTGTTCCTCGTCGACCTCACGGCCCGCACGCTGCACCAGGGCATGGCTTTGCTGGGCATCAGGACGCCTGAGCGGCTCTGACCTGACCTCGGGCACGACGCAAGAGCCCCGCACTCCGGGATCCCCCGGGTGCGGGGCTCTTGCGTCTCCCTACTCGCCCGCCCCGGCTTCCTTTGGAGGCGTGACGAATCCGGAGGTGTCCAGGTCGAAGTCGAAGAGTGCGGGCAGGTGTTCCGGTCCCTGTATCCAGTGATTTCCATGTGGTCGCTGACCGTCACGGATTCCGCGGTCATGGAGGCCACTGCCGATGCACTTCCCGCCGTCGCTGCCATGGGCCGCGTGTACACGGTGCTGGCCTGGCCGTACCCGCAGGAGACCGTTCTCTTTCAGAGCGCCGATCCCGTCGAGGCCGTGGAATTCACGGCCCGGCTGATCGAGAAGCAGCGCGCGGGGTGATCCGCGAGGGAGTCGAGGATGAAGGCAAGCCCGTGAGCCCCAGCCCCGTGGGGCGTTTCCGGGCTCAGGACGCCCGCCGCCCATCATGTGCGGGCTCGGACCGAGTGGTCAGCAGGTCCAGGCCCAGCGGAGTGCAGGTGTGCCAGACGGCCTTGCCGTCGCGGTGCGTGGTGATCAGGCGAGCGTCGCGCAGGGCCTTGGTGTGTTCGGAGGCCGAGGACTTGCTTACGTCGAGCTCGCGGGCGACGTCGCTGCCTGCGGGCGGAATCAGCCCGAGCATGGGACGCGCGCCCACCGGAAAGCTCTGCCGCCCTGCACTGCCGGCGGTCAACACAACGGGTGCCTCGCGGCGTTGCAGCATCGCGACGGCCATGCCGAGTTCCATCAGCGGAGCGGGCTCGGTCGCAAACGCCACCCCCAGCAGATCCTCCGCCGTGAAGTGCACACGCACCATTCCGTTCCCCCCAACATCCTCCGCGGCCCACCGACATGCCCAACGCTCCGGCCACACGGCACTGTTCGGTCAGGGCCGAAAGCATCGCGCCCCTCGGCGGCCCCTCGAAGTATTGGCTGTGCGACCGCCGGGACGGAAGCAGCTCACCGGACGGGTCGCCCTCACCACTCACACCGCGGTTGACCACCGTGGTGTCCATCAGGCCCAACAGGGCTGACAGACAGGGGAAGCAACAGTGCGCACACACTCACGCCTGGCTCCGCTCGCTCTGGCCGCCGTCGGCGCCGGTCTCGTCCTGGCCACGTCGACACCGGCCAGCGCGTCGGACGACTGGCACGTCATCAGCGGCTGGAGCGGCCTGGCCACCAAGCGGCCGACCGGCTGGATGGCTTATCCGGAGTCTCCCAGCGGCCCCGCTCAGGCGGAGGGCTGGGGCCGGGTGGACTGGACCGGCACGGACGTGGAGGTCCACACCGGTGCCGCCGACCGGATCAACGACGGCTGGTGCGCGATCACGCAACTGCGCTATCACGTCAAGGTCAACGGGGCTTGGAAGAGCGACTGGCAGTACCGCTCCCCTGCGGTCGACTGCGACATCGACGACGGCCAGGTCATCTCGAAGTACTACGCCTCGAACTACCCGATCAAGGACGTGCACTTCCAGGTCTGCCTCGGCTGGCGGGACGGGACGACCTTCCAGTGCCCCACGAACTGGCACTGATCGCGGCTCACCAGCAGTCGGGCACCGATCACGGGACGGTCCGGTCGTCTACGGGCCGAGGCCGTCCCTACTCAGGGGGAGACGGGACCCGGCAAGGCGCGCGAGTCGGCACGTCGCGTCTTGCCGGGCTCTCGCTACCGCTCCCCGCTGGGTGTCAGGCGTAGTAGTGGATCGAGCCGTGCAGCGCGGGCCCGCCGCCCTCGCAGTGCTGGACGAAGGTCGCGGCGAACGCCTTCACGGCTCCGTCGGTGCCGAAGGCCAGTTTGGTGACGGTGAGTTCGCCGGTGACCGTGTTGCAGCCGCGTCCGTTGCCGAACACGTCGAGCCCGGCGACGCCCGCCGCGCTGCTGCGCTCGGCCTGGTAGGTGTGCCCGGCCTGGAAGTGCTCGCCGGTGGGCGGGGCGAGCAGCGCCGTCCAGTACTCCCGCTTGCCGGAGGCGCTGTACTGGATGCCGTCGCCGCGTCCGCTGAGCGAGAAGGTGCTGGTGGAACCTGTGTGGGTCTTGCTGACGCCCTGGCCTATGTAGTCACCGGGGTCGCTGGTGTAGGCGTAGGACAGCGGGTGGGCGCGGTACTTGACGACACCTTTGAGCGCCGGGGCCGTGGCGCTCTCGCAGTGCTGGGTGTAGCCGGCGTCCAGGACGGTGATGGCGCCGGAGGTGTCCGTCTCGATCTGGTTGACGGAGAACTGGCCGTAGACCTCGTTGCAGCCGCGGCCGTCGCCGGAGACATCGAGGCCCGGGGAGCGGCCGGTGCGGAACGAAGCGCGCTCCGCGTCGCGGTAGACGCCTGGGTGGAGCTTCTCGCCCTGGGGCGCGGCGAGTTCGACGTCCCACCACTCGTTGTCGGTGGAGACGCGGAAGCGCACGTATTCGGCGGAGCCTCCGGCGGTGATGGTGGCCGTCGACTTCTTGTACGTGGCGGTGCCGCCCTGGCCGATGTAGTCACCGGGCTGGCTGGTGTACGTGTACCTGGTCACGGCCGTCGGCGTGCCGGTGGCCGCCGCAGCGGGCGCGGCCAGGGCCGTGGTGAGGCCGATCGTCGTGGCAAGGCCGGCTAACGCGCCGGTGAGAACGCGCTGCCATGCTGTGCCTCTGCGCACGGATGTTTCCCCCTCCGTGTGGTGGGCGTCCCCACTGGACCCCCGCCTCACAGTTGTAACAACCGCCACTGACATCGGCCCCAACTCCCCGGAAATTCAAGGGCTTTCCCGGAACTCTCCGGCTTCAGGACGCCCGCCGCTCCTCGTTCGCGCTCTCGGCCCGGCTGGTCAACAGGTCCAGGCCCAGTGGGGTGCAGGTGTGCCAGACCGCCTTGCCGTCGCGGTGGGTCGTGATGAGGCGGGCGTCGCGCAGGGCCTTGGTGTGTTCGGACGCGGAGGACTTGCTGATGTCGAGCTCGCGGGCGACGTCGGTGGTGGTGCGTTCCTTGGTGAGGAGTTCCAGGGCGGCGGCGCGGGTGCGTCCCAGAAGCGCGGCGAGCGGCCCGTGGGCGGGTTCGCTGCGGGGCTCGGTGAGCAGCGGCAGCGGGGCGGCGGCTTCGTAGACGATGATGCTCGGGGTGTCGTCGTGCACGGCGAGCAGCGGGCGGCCGGTCCACAGGGTGGAGGGGAGCAGGATGACGCCGTGCCCGGTCAGGGTCACCTGGATGTCGTCGGGCGAGTCGTAGATCAAGGTCGTGCCGTCCCAGTGCCCGCCGGGTCCGAGGCCGGCCAGCGCGGTGCGGATGCCGTGTTCGGCCAACAGCCGGGTGCGCCAGGCGCGTTCGGCGTCGAAGGCGGCCTGGACGCGCGCCCAGGGCTCGGCGAGGAGGCCGCCGTACGCGGACCGCAGGGCGCGTTCGAGTTCCTGCCAGGCCTGCCGGTCCTGGTCGGCGAGGCGCCGCGCCCAGGTGCTCGGCGGCAGCACGGAGGGGATCCGGTGGTCGAGTTCGGCGCGGACGCGTGCGCCGGGGGTCGACAGGACGGTCTCCAGCCCGTCCTCCAGGCCGCGGCTGAGCGGGTCGAGGAACATGGGGCCGCGCGCGGAGGGCGGGATCAGGTGCAGCAGGGGGCGCGCGGCGGCGGGGAACGCCTGCCGTGTCCGGTGCTGCCAACGGGTCAACGCCGGTGGTGGCGAACGGCGTTGGAGTACCGCGACGGCCATCCCGAGTTCCATCAGCGGGGCGGGCCGGGTCGCGAACGACACCCGCAGCAGGTCCTCCGCCGTGAAGTGCAGACGCAGCATGTACCGCCCCTTCCCCGCACGCTCTCCGGAGCCTCCGCATGTGCCCGCCGCGGACCACGGTTCGGTCAGGACCGAACTCATCGCGGTGCGCACCGGGTTCACGAATTATGAGCAGTGCGGCCGACGGGACGGAAGGAGCGATCCGGACTCGGCGTCGCTCACCACCCGAGGGGCAGGGGTGACCCGGCCGCTCACCACCCGAGGGGCAGGGGGAACCCCGGCGGGAGGACCTGGCAGGGTGCGCGGACTCGCAACCTCACCGCCCTGCCGGGGCCCGCCCCTCCCGGGCGTCCAGTCAGCCCCGCAGACCGCTTGCGAGCCTCCGCAGCCCCTCCCCGATCTCCTCCGGCGTCTGCGTGACGAAGCACAGCCGCAGGGTCGCCGGGTCCGGTGTGCCGGCGTAGAAGGGCGCGCCGGGGACGTACGCCACGTTGTGCTCGACCACCTGGCGCAGCAGGGCCGTGGTGTCGTACGACGTCGGCAGCCGGGCCCAGAGGAACATGCCGCCCTCGGGACGGTTCCAGGTCGAGCCCTCCGGGAGTGCGTCGCCGATGCCGGCGAGCATGGCGTCGCGCCGCTCGCGGTAGACGCCCGCGACCCGGGCGACGTGTGCGTCGAGGTCGCGGTCGGCCAGGTAGCGGGCGGCGGCGAGCTGGTTGACGGTCGGGGTGTGCAGGTCGGCGGCCTGCTTGGCGACGGCGCAGGCGCGCCGGAGCGCGCCGGGGGCGCGCAGCCAGCCGAGCCGCATCCCGGGTGCCATCACCTTGGAGAACGAACCGAGGAGCACGGTGCGGTCCTCGGCCCCTTCGTAGGAGGCGATCCACGGCACCCGGTCGCCCTCGAAGCGGAGTTCGCCGTACGGGTCGTCCTCGACGATCCACAGCCCGCGCCGGGCCGCCACCGCCGCGACGGCGGCCCGCCGCTCGCCGGGCAGGGTACGGCCGGTGGGGTTCTGGAAGGTCGGCACGGTGTAGAGCAGCTTGGGGCGCTCGCGCGCGACGAGGTCGTCGAGGGCGGCCGGGTCCATGCCGTCGTCGTCGCCGGGCACGGGCACGACGCGCGCTCCGGCGAACGCGAAGGCCTGAAGTGCCGCCAGATAGCAGGGACTTTCGACCAGGACGGTGTCGCCGGGGTCGATCAGGGCGGTGGCGAGGAGCGACAGCGCCTGCTGCGAGCCGGTGGTGACAAGCAGGTCGTCGGGCCCGGTGGCCAGGCCCCGGACGCCGTACCGCTCGGCGAGGGCGGTACGCAGGACGGGCTCGCCCTCGGTCGTGGCGTACTGCAGCGCCTGCCGGGGAACGTCGGCGAGGACGTCCCGGTAGGCGGCGGCTATCCCCGCCACGTCGAACAGCTCGGGCGCGGGCAGCCCACCCGCGAAGTTGATCACCTCGGGCCGCGCGGTCACCGCCAGGATGTCCCGGACCGGAGAGCCGCCGATCGCGGTGGCTCGTGCGGCGAGCGGCGGCACGGGCGAACTTGCGGTCACGGGGTCGGCGACGCTCACGGCGGGCTCCTTCGGCTGCGGCTCTGGGCAGTTGTTCGTATCGAGCAGCCTAAAACCCTTTGATCGCGTATGCAGGGGCTGTCTACGGTGCGGACATGCTGCCCCGCGTGGACACCGACACCGAATGGGACGAGGCCTCCTCGGACGAGGCCGCGCTACGGCCGGGCGTCGAGGACCTCTGCGCCCGACTCGGGCTGGCGGGCACCGAGTTGACCCGTTTCCCGGCGGGTTCGCTGCCGGTGTACGCCGTCGGCACCGAGCACGTGCTGAAGCTGTTCCCCGGTGCGTACGCGCAGGACGCCGTCCGTGAGGCGCGCGTCCTCTCCCACCTGGAGGACCGCCTGCCGGTGCCCACCCCGCGGGTCCACGCGGCAGGCGCGTACGAGAACGGCTGGCACTACGTCCTCATGTCGCGCCTGGCGGGCGAGGACCTGGCCGTGGCGTGGCCGCGCGTCCCCATCGCGGTCCGCGACCGCATCGCCACGGAGTCCGGCGCGGCCCTCGCCGCCCTGCACGCGCTCGACCCGGCACCACTGGCCGACGTAGTGGGCCCGCCCGACTGGGGCACGTTCCTCGACAAGCAGCGGGCCGGCGCGGTCGAGCAGCAGCGCGAGTGCGGTCTCGCGGAGGTGTGGCTGGAGCAGATCCCCGACTACCTGGACTCCGCCCAGCTGCCCACGTCGACCGAACGCGTCCTGCTGCACACGGAGTTCATGCGCGAGCACCTGATCACGGACCCGTCCGACGGCTGGCGCCTGACCGGGCTCATCGACTTCGAACCGGCGATGACCGGCGACCGGGCGTACGACTTCGTGGGGGTGGGCCTGTACGTGACGAAGGGCGACCCCCGCCTCCTCAGCCGCTTCTACGAGGCCTACGGCCGCGCCCCGTACCCTCCGCAGACCCTCCTCGCGTACACACTGCTGCACGTGTACAGCAATCTCGCGCGCTATCTCAAGGGCCTGCCCGTCGCCCCCGAACCGCGGCTGGACGTCCTCGCGGACACCTGGTTCGCAACGGACACGAGCCGCTAACCCTGGGGAGCCACCGGTCCCCACTCGCTGTCGCCCAGCGGCTGGTCATAGGCGGGCCGCCCCACGTTCCCGCTGGTCCGGAAGGGCTTCCCACGGTCGTCGACGCGGACGGTCCCGCTCTTCCTCCCGCTGGACCAGTCCAGTTCCAGGTACCAACTCACGTTGTGCGCCTGGACGTCGGCGAACACGTAGAAGACCTCGGGGTCGGACTCGCTCACCTTGTACGGGAAGTCCCGCTGCCCGGCCCTGGGTTCGGTCGCCGGCCGTCCCGCGTCCAGGTCGACATGGAACGACGCGGTCTTCACCCCGCCCCCGCACCCGACACCCATCGTGTAGTCGTTCCAGGCGAGCGGCGCCTCCTTGTCCACCACCCGCACATGCAGCGCGTCCAGGACGACCGTGGCCTTCCCGGTGCCCTGCACGGTCAACGCGACCATCTGCTGCCCTCCCGCGACCCCGCCGAGCGCGGCGACCCAGCCGCGCGCGTCCGACTCGTTCGGCGGCGGTGGAACCTTCTCGGGCTCCCGGTTCACCAGGTAGTGCTGACTGCAGGGTTCTTCCCACTTGTAGGGGTTGGTGGCGACGGCGGGCGCGGCGGCACCGTCGTCGGCAGGGCCCGCGGAGCTGGGCGCGGCGGCAGCCCCGGTGGTACGCGCGGACACGGACGGTGTCGTACGAGGGCTCCGCGAGGCGGACGGCGAGGGCGACTTGGGCCGGGCGTCCGGCGACGCCGTCGCCCCGGCCCCGGTGCGCTCGGCGACGGTGGACGCGGGGGCCCCCAAGGACTGCTTCTCACCGTGGTCCTTGCCCTTGCCGGGCACGAGGTTGACGACGAGCACGGCGGCGACGGCGGCCGCGACCACGCCGGCCCCGGCGAGCATGACGGCCCGCCGACGCCGCCAGACGCCGGCCTCGGCGTCGGCCCCGGCTCCGCCCTCGCGGACCTCACGAACCTCGGGCGAGACGGTCTCCGGCGCCGGCTCCACTGCCTCCGAGACCTCCGCGGCCCTTGAGACCTCGGCAGCCTCCACCGCCCCCGCGCCCCCCGCAGCCAAGGCAGCGGCCGCCCCCTTCTGCCCCCGCCGCACCGCATCCGCGAGCACCCACCGCCGGTGCAGCTCGACAAGCTCCTCAGGGGTGGCCCGGCAGGCACGCGCGAACCGCTCCACGGGCGCATAATCCGTCGGTACGGCATCCCCGTTGGCGTACCGGTGAAGGGTCGACGTGCTCATGTGCAGCCGCTTGCCGAGGGCCCCGTAGCTGAGTCCGGACCTCTCCTTGAGTTCCCTCAGCAGTCCCGCGAACTCGTCCCCGGCCACCGTTCCTCCGTCCCCCGCGTCCCGGCCCGTGTTCCAGAGGGACGACATCTCCGCAGCTCAAAGCCCATGTTGCTGTTCCGGCGTCCCGAATATCCCGACAGATATGGCGGCCGGGCCGGTTCACCGAGCAAGCTGTTTCCATCCAAGCACCTGCACCCGGCAACTACCTGACCGCCCACGCCCGTTGGCGCGTTTCAGCACCGACTGCGCACCGAAACCGAGGGGAACGCCCATGCCCGCACGCACCACGCACAGGGCCCGCACACGCCGACTGGCCGCGGCGGCCGCCATGTTGGCCGCCGCGCTCACGCTGACGGCATGCGAGGACGGCGAGGGCGTTCGCGACGAGGGCCCGTCCTCGGGACTCAGGCCTGCCGCACCATCCGGGCAGCCTCAGTGGCCCAGTACGTCAGAATATTCCGCGCCCCGGCACGCTTGATCCCGGTGAGGGTCTCCAGGATGGCCTTCTCCCGGTCGATCCACCCCTTCTCCGCGGCGGCCTCGATCATCGAGTACTCGCCGGAGATCTGATAGGCGGCCACGGGCACGTCCACCGCGTCGGCGACGCGCGCCAGGATGTCCAGGTAGGGCCCGGCCGGCTTGACCATCACCATGTCGGCGCCCTCCTCCAGATCGAGCGCCAACTCCCGCAGGGACTCACGTACGTTGGCGGGATCCTGCTGGTAGGTCTTGCGGTCACCCTTCAGCGAAGAGGCGACGGCCTCCCGGAAGGGCCCGAAGAAGGCCGAGGAGTACTTGACGGTGTAGGCGAGGATCGACACGTCCTCACGCCCGATCTGGTCGAGCGCATCGCGGACGACACCGATCTGGCCGTCCATCATCCCGCTGGGCCCGACCACATGCGCCCCGGCGTCGGCCTGCACCTGAGCCATCTCGGCGTACCGCTCCAGCGTCGCGTCGTTGTCGACACGCCCCTCGGCGTCCAGCACTCCGCAGTGCCCGTGATCGGTGGTCTCGTCCAGACACAGATCGGACATCACCAGCAACTCGTCGCCGACCTCGGCGCGCACATCCCGCAGCGCGACCTGCAGAATCCCGTCCGGATCGGTCCCCGGCGTCCCCACGGCGTCCTTCTTCGACTCCTCGGGCACGCCGAACAGCATGATCCCGGAGACCCCGGCCTCCAGCGCCTCGACGGCGGCCTTCTTCAGACTGTCGCGGGTGTGCTGCACCACGCCCGGCATGGCCGCGATCGGCACCGGCTCGCTGACACCCTCGCGCACGAAGGCGGGCAGGATGAAGTCGGCGGGGTGCAGCCGGGTCTCGGCGACCATGCGCCGCATGACAGGCGTCGTACGCAGCCGCCGCGGCCGCGTACCGGGGAAGGATCCGTACGTAGACATACGCCCTACGCTACGCCCGCCACAGAGGCACCTTTACCGACGCCCAGTCGGGGTTCCCAGCCCGTCCGGCGTTTGAGGACGAGCGCGAAGCGCGACGCAGGGGGAAAGGGGGCGCAGCCCCCAGGACAACGGGAAGGGCAGGGGCGGAGGGGGCGAAAACGCCGTCCCTCCAGCCCCCCACCACCGGCTAGGTGGTCCGCCGCCGCCGCGACCCGGGCCGCCGCTCACTCGGCCGAGTCACCGGATCCCCGGCCTCCTGAGCGGCAGCGCGCCGCTTCAGCCCGAAGTCCGCCAGCGCCTCGGCGAGCTTGTGCACGGACGGCTCGGGAGCCATCACATCCACCCGCAGCCCGTGCTCCTCGGCGGTCTTGGCCGTGGCAGGGCCAATGCACGCGATCACCGTCACGTTGTGCGGCTTCCCCGCGATACCCACCAGGTTGCGCACCGTGGACGAGGACGTGAACAGAACGGCATCGAACCCACCGCCCTTGATCGCCTCACGCGTGTCCGCCGGCGGCGGCGACGCCCGCACGGTCCGATAGGCCGTGACGTCGTCCACCTCCCAGCCGAGCTCGATCAGCCCGGCGACCAACGTCTCCGTGGCGATGTCGGCCCGCGGCAGGAACACCCGGTCGATCGGGTCGAAGACCGGGTCGTACGGCGGCCAGTCCTCCAGCAGCCCGGCAGCGGACTGCTCCCCGCTCGGCACGAGGTCCGGCTTCACACCGAACGCGACGAGCGCCTTCGTGGTCTGCTCCCCCACCGCGGCGACCTTGATCCCCGCGAACGCGCGCGCGTCGAGCCCGTACTCCTCGAACTTCTCCCGTACGGCCTTGACCGCGTTCACCGACGTGAAGGCGATCCACTCGTAACGCCCCGTCACGAGCCCCTTGACGGCCCGCTCCATCTGCTGGGGCGTGCGCGGCGGCTCGACGGCGATGGTCGGCACCTCGTGCGGCACGGCTCCGTAGGACCGCAGCTGGTCGGAGAGCGACGCCGCCTGCTCCTTCGTACGCGGCACCAGCACACGCCACCCGAAGAGGGGCTTGGACTCGAACCACGACAGCTGGTCGCGCTGCGCGGCGGCGGAGCGCTCACCGACCACGGCTATGACGGGCCGATGACCTTCCGGCGACGGCAGCACCTTCGCCTGCTTCAGCGTCTGCGCGATCGTCCCGAGCGTCGCGGACCAGGTCCGCTGCCGAGTCGTCGTACCGGCGATCGTCACCGACAGCGGCGTATCGGGCTTGCGTCCGGCGGCGACCAGCTCACCCGCGGCCGCGGCGACCGAGTCGAGCGTCGAGGAGACGACCACGGTTCCGTCGGACGCGCCTACCTCGGTCCAGCACCGGTCCGAGGCGGTGCGGGCGTCCACGAACCGCACGTCCGCACCCTGCGCGTCCCGCAGCGGCACACCGGCGTACGCGGGTACACCGACGGCGGCGGCGACACCGGGCACGACCTCGAAGGGCACACCCGCGGCCGCGCAGGCCAGCATCTCCTCGGCGGCGTACGTGTCGAGCCCGGGGTCACCGGACACCGCACGCACGACCCGCTTGCCGCCCCGTGCGGCCTCCATGACAAGATTGGCCGCGTCCCTCATCGCCGGGATCCCAGCGGTTGTTGACGCACTGTCAACAACCGTCGGACGAGGCGTGCCCGTGCCCGGATACGTACCCGAGGAAGACCCCGAGGGCGTATCCGCCGAAGACGCGGATGTCGCATCCGTGTTCAGCACGGCGACGCTTTGCCTGGCATGCACACGCACCACGTCGAGCACCTCGTGCTCGGCGACGAGAACGTCCGCGTTCGCCAGCGCCTCGACGGCGCGCAGTGTCAGCAGTCCCGGATCCCCGGGTCCGGCACCAAGGAAGGTGACGTGCCCGTGTTCCGGACCGGCGGGAAAGTTGGTGGGGCTCAAAGTGCTCGCTCCCCCATCAGACCGGCCGCGCCCTTGGCAAGCATCTCGGCGGCGAGTTCACGGCCGAGCGCCATTGCTTGGTCATGTGTCTCGGGCACGGGACCGGTGGTGGACAGCTGCACCAGCGTCGAGCCGTCGGTCGTGCCGACGACGCCGCGCAGGCGCATCTCCTTGACAATCTGTCCGTCGGCCAGAAGGTCGGCGTACGCACCCACAGGTGCGCTGCAACCGGCCTCCAGGGCGGCGAGCAGGGACCGCTCGGCGGTCACGGCGGCCCGGGTGAACGGGTCGTCGAGCTCTCCGAGCGCTGCGACGAGGTCCGCGTTGTCCGCGGCACACTCGATCGCGAGGGCCCCCTGGCCGGGGGCCGGCAAAACGGTGTCGACGGACAGGAAGTCGGTGACCTCCGCGCTCCGCCCGATCCGGGCGAGTCCGGCGGCGGCGAGGACGACGGCGTCGAGCTCACCCTTCCGCACGAACCCGATCCGGGTGTCCACGTTGCCACGGATCGGGACCGTCTCGATCGTCATCCCGTGGCTGCGCGCATACGCGTTCATCTGCGCCATGCGGCGCGGCGAGCCGGTGCCGACGCGGGCGCCGTCCGGCAGTTCGGCGAACGTCAGCCCGTCCCGTGCGACCAGCACGTCACGCGGGTCCTCGCGCACCGGCACGGCGGCCAGCGCGAGTTCGTCGGGCTGTCCGGTCGGCAGGTCCTTGAGGGAGTGCACGGCGAAGTCGACCTCGCCGCGCAGCAGCGCCTCACGCAGCGCGGTGACGAACACACCGGTGCCGCCGATCTGCGCCAGGTGCTCGCGGGACGTGTCGCCGTACGTCGTGATCTCCACGAGTTCGACGGGACGTCCGGTCACCTGGCTCACGGCATCCGCCACTTGCCCGGACTGGGCCAGGGCGAGCTTGCTCCGCCTGGTCCCGAGCCTCAGTGCCGTTGTTTCCGGCTCACTCATCATCGCCCTCGGTTCTCGGCGTTCTCGTTGGTGATGTCATCGGTGGCCCGCGAGACGGAGGCGACCGTCTCGGGGTCCAGATCGAAGAGGGTGCGCAGTGCGTCCGCGTACCCGGCGCCGCCGGGTTCGGCGGCCAGCTCCTTGACCCGTACGGTCGGCGCGTGGAGAAGTTTGTCGACCACGCGCCGCACGGTCTGGGTGATCTCGCTGCGCTGCTTGTCGTCGAGGCCGGGCAGCCGGCCGTCGAGGCGAGCGATCTCGCCGGCGACCACGTCCGCTGCCATGGTGCGCAGCGCGACGACGGTCGGCGTGATGTGCGCGGCCCGCTGGGCGGCGCCGAAGGCGGCCACCTCGTCGGCGACGATACGGCGCACCTGGTCCACGTCGGCGGCCATCGGCGCGTCGGCGGAGGCCTCGGCCAGCGACTCGATGTCGACGAGCCGCACCCCGAGCAGCCGGTGCACGGCCGCGTCGATGTCGCGCGGCATGGCGAGGTCGAGAAGGGCGAGCACGGGCGCCGGGCGCGGGGCCTCGACGACGGGCTCGGGCCTGCGGCGCTCGGGGACGCGGCCGATGGCGGCCGCGGTCGCGGCGAGCGCGGTGATCAGCTCGGCGTCGGCCTCCGCCATACGGCGGCTGTCGCGGCGCTCGACCGTTCCGGTGCCCTTGTCCACCCAGGCGGCGTGCTGCTCCAGCGTGGCCGCGTTCATCCCGGCCACCGCGGCCTCCCCCATGACGGAGAAGCCGGAGGCGCCCTGCACGGCGGACAGGTCGAGCGGGCAGTTCTCCTCGGTGCCGAGGCTGGTCGGTGCGAGGGTGCCCTCGGAGGCGGCCGGTACGTCGTGCTGGACGGCTGCCGGAGTGCCGGTGCGGCCCTCCACGGCGGCCGTGACCGCGTCGGCGGTCAGGACGAGGCCGGTCGCGCCCGTACAGGAGACGGCGATGTCGGCACGTGTCAGCTCGACCGGCACCGACTCCATCGGTACCGCGCGGGCCAGCACGTCCGTGTCGTCGCCCTCGGAAAGGATCTGCGCGAGGCGCTCGGCGCGGTCGTGGGTGCGGTTGGCGATCACGATCTCGGCGACCCCGGCGCGTGCGAGCGTCGCCGCGGCCAGCGAGGACATGGAGCCCGCGCCGATGACGAGGGCCTTCTTGCCCTTGGCCCAGGCCTCGACGGCCGCACCGGCGCAGAGCTGCTCCAGACCGAACGTCACCAGCGACTGCCCGGCCCGGTCGATGCCGGTCTCGGAGTGGGCCCGCTTGCCGACCCTGAGCGCCTGCTGGAACAGGTCGTTGAGCAGGCGCCCGGCGGTGTGCAGTTCCTGCGCGGTGGCCAGCGCGTCCTTGATCTGACCGAGGACCTGCCCCTCGCCCACGACCATCGAGTCGAGCCCGCACGCCACCGAGAAGAGGTGGTGGACGGCCCGGTCCTCGTAGTGCACGTACAAGTAAGGAGTGAGCTCCTCCAGGCCGACCCCGCTGTGCTGGGCGAGCAGCGTGGACAGCTCGGCGACGCCCGCGTGGAACTTGTCCACGTCGGCGTACAGCTCGATGCGGTTGCAGGTGGCGAGGACGGCGGCCTCGGTGGCCGGCTCGGCGGCCAGGGTGTCCTGGAGAAGCTTGGCCTGTGTGTCCGTGGCCAGCGCGGCCCGCTCCAGGACGCTGACCGGAGCGCTGCGGTGACTCAGCCCGACGACGAGGAGACTCATGCCGGCATCACGGCGGGGACGTCCCCGTCGGGTCCTTTGCCGTTGTTCTCCTGAGAGGCCGCGAGCGCGGCGCCCGCCTGGGCCTGCGCCTGCGCCTCGGCCTCCTCGCCGGCCTTGCGCTGCTCGTGGAAGGCGAGGATCTGCAGCTCGATGGAGAGGTCGACCTTGCGCACGTCGACGCCGTCCGGGACGGACAGCACGGTCGGCGCGAAGTTCAGGATGGAGGTGACACCGGCGGCGACCAGGCGCTCGCAGACGGCCTGAGCGACGCCCGGCGGGGTGGTGATGACCCCGATGGAGACGCCGTTCTCGGAGATGATCTTCTCCAGGTCGTCGCTGTGCTGCACGGTGATCCCGGCGACCTGCTTTCCGGCCATCTCGGGATCGGCGTCGATCAGCGCGGCGACCCGGAACCCACGAGAGGCGAACCCGCCGTAGTTGGCCAGCGCGGCGCCGAGGTTACCGATACCGACGATCACAACCGGCCAGTCCTGGGTCAGCCCCAGCTCGCGGGAGATCTGGTACACGAGATACTCGACGTCGTAGCCCACACCGCGCGTCCCGTACGACCCGAGGTAGGAGAAGTCCTTGCGCAGCTTCGCGGAGTTGACCCCCGCGGCGGCCGCGAGCTCCTCGGAGGAGACCGTGGGTACCGAGCGCTCCGACAGGGCGGTGAGGGCTCGGAGGTACAGCGGAAGCCTGGCGACGGTGGCCTCGGGAATCCCTCGGCTGCGGGTCGCCGTTCGGTGAGTTCGGCCAGTTGCCACGGTGCTCCTGCGGGTAGCGCGGGGCTGCAGGCGGTCACACGTCCCCAGACCGCCCCGTCGAATGCAGGCTATGTCTTTGTGAACGCGTGCACAAAGATGGTGTCCGATTTGCCCGGCCAACGTGACCGGGGTCACGCACGCCCGGCGCACCCGTATGGAACCGGCGCGCGAGCACCTACGTTCCTTGCCTGAAGGGGGCAAAGCCGCACACACTCCTCAACGAATCCCGCCCCCGAGATCTGAATCGCCCCCGATCCTAGGCGACTTTCCGGACCACTTGGACTCCTCGGTCAGGGCATGAGAGGCACCTCCTAGGAGAGGGCTTTGCGCAGCCGGCCCTCGTCGACGCGCCAGAACGTGTGCTGCGCGCCGTCCACCAGCACCACCGGAATCTGCTCCCAGTACGCCCGGTGCAGGTCTTCGTCCTGCGTGATGTCCTTCTGCTCCCACGGGACACCGAGATCGCCGCAGACCTTTTCGACAACTGCCTGTGCGTCATCGCACAGATGGCAGCCGGGCTTCCTGATCAGCGTCACGAGGTGAACTTGAGACTCCCTCGTGTCCTTCTCGTTGTGCTTCTCGCCGTCCGTCTTGTCGGTGCGGCGGTCGTTGCGCCGGAACATGGGACTCATACCGGCCATTCTCCCGCTGCGGCCGCGCTGGTGGGGACCGTCCGCCCGGGCGGCCCCAACCCGCTTGCACACTGGGCCGACGCCTTGGTGGGACCACTTCTTTAACGGGTCGGTCGCAGAGAGTTCACAGCACCGAATCCTCTCGACTCCGAAGCGACCGAACAGACTGGCTATGCTCACGACATGGCCGCTCTCGGATGGCTCACTCCCCGTAGGCGCTCCGCCACCGCGCGGAGCGTGTTGGCAGGCGAGGCCTCGGCGGAGGCCGCCCGCAAGTCCTCGCAGGAACTGGAGGACCTCGCCCACGAAACCGCGCCCGACGCTCCGGACGCCGCGGAGGAACCGGAGTTCCCGGTACTCGGTGACGACAGGGCCGCCGCGTTCTTCGACCTCGACAACACCGTGATGCAGGGCGCCGCGATCTTCCACTTCGGCCGCGGTCTGTACAAGCGGAAGTTCTTCGAGACCCGCGACCTCGCCAAGTTCGCCTGGCAGCAGGCCTGGTTCAGGCTGGCCGGCATCGAGGACCCGGAGCACATGCAGGAGGCGCGCGACTCCGCGCTGTCCATCGTCCAGGGCCACCGTGTCGCCGAACTGATGTCCATCGGCGAGGAGATCTACGACGAGTACATGGCCGAGCGCATCTGGCCGGGCACCCGCGCGCTGGCCCAGGCGCATCTGGACGCCGGGCAGAAGGTCTGGCTGGTGACGGCCGCGCCGGTCGAGATCGCGACGGTGATCGCGCGGCGGCTGGGCCTGACGGGCGCCCTGGGCACGGTCGCGGAGTCGGTGGACGGGGTCTACACCGGAAAGCTCGTGGGCGAGCCGCTGCACGGGCCCGCCAAGGCGGAGGCGGTACGGGCGCTGGCCGCGGCGGAGGGCCTGGACCTCGGCCGCTGCGCGGCCTACAGCGACTCCCACAACGACATCCCCATGCTGTCCCTGGTGGGCCACCCCTACGCCATCAACCCGGACACGAAGCTGCGCAAGCACGCGCGGGCGTCCGACTGGCGGCTGCGGGACTACCGCACGGCACGCAAGGCCGCGAAGGTCGGCATCCCCGCGGCCGCGGGGGTGGGCGCGGTAGCCGGTGGCACGGCGGCGGCGATCGCCCTGCACCGCCGCCGGCGATAGCGCCTGACCGCACGAACACCCGCCCCGGGTCCCCTCTCCCGAAGAGGGGGCCCGGGGTTGACGTTTCCCTGCCCGCAGGGCCCTCGCGTCGCTGTCCGGAGGCCAATCACGGGGTTCTACCCGGGCAGCCTCCCCGCCAGTCCCCTTCACCGCACACGGCCACAACACGCCCCGCACCCAGACGGAACCTGACCCGATTCGATCAACAACCGGTCACTGTCCGGCACTTGATCAGGCGTCAATCGGTTACAGAAGCGACGTAATCGATGATTTGAGCAACTGGGTGTAGCACTGCCTGTACGAAGCGTTATTCTCCTCAGACGCAAACCGGTACCCCTCCGTCGCTACGACGGGTGAACGGTCCCGCACTGCACGTGATGGAAGCTCTGCCTCTGGGAGTCCCGTGTACTCACACGTCGGGGTTGACGCCTCTGGCCTGGCTACGCTGCGCGCAACGGTCCTGGACCGCCTGCGCGGCTTCGTCCCCACCGCGTACGCCGTCCCCGCCTTCGCCGTCCCCGCACCCGCCGGTCCCTGCTATGCCCTGGCCGACGGCGTCGAACAGGGCTCGGCGCGAAGCGCCGTCGTCGGGGGGCGGCGATCGGGCGACGGCCGGGAAGTCACCAGGCGGAGCCGTTCCGGCTCGGCCGCCACCCCCACCGCCCGCCGCCCGGCCGCAGACAGTGACAGCGCCCGGATGATGGACCTCGTCGAGCGCGCCCAGGCCGGCGAGGCCGACGCCTTCGGACGCCTGTACGACCAGTACAGCGACACCGTGTACCGCTACATCTACTACCGCGTGGGAGGCAAGGCGACAGCCGAGGACCTCACCAGCGAGACGTTCCTGCGCGCCCTGCGACGGATCGGCACCTTCACCTGGCAGGGCCGCGACTTCGGCGCCTGGCTCGTGACGATCGCCCGCAACCTGGTCGCCGACCACTTCAAGTCGAGCCGCTTCCGGCTCGAAGTGACGACCGGCGAGATGCTCGACGCCAACGAGGTCGAGCGCTCACCCGAGGACTCCGTCCTGGAGTCCCTCTCCAACGCCGCACTGCTCGATGCAGTACGGCGCCTCAATCCCCAGCAGCAGGAGTGCGTGACCCTGCGCTTCCTCCAGGGCCTCTCGGTCGCCGAGACCGCCCGCGTGATGGGCAAGAACGAGGGCGCGATCAAGACCCTCCAGTACCGGGCCGTCCGCACCCTCGCCCGGCTCCTCCCCGACGACGCCCGCTGAGAACACCCGACCCACCGCGGACCGATACGCTCAGCGATGCTCAACTCACCATCCGTAAAAGTCCGTTGACTTCGCGGTCCGATCATCCGTCGTCCGTAACCCAAGTGCCGCGCCGCTCGTTGTGTGGGATACAGGCTCCCTGTGGTCACTCCCTGGCCGCCACCGATCACTCGATCGTGTGGATGTGGTCAGGGCGTGCAACCCTCAGGACCCCCTGGGGAGTCGACCGTCATGACGAGAGGAGGTGCCGCCAGTGATCGCGAACGTATCGGCACACCGGCGGGCGAACGCCTTCGCCCAGGCCCTGGAGGAGCAGTCCGACCGGGGCACGGCGGCCGAGCAGCCCGATGGATCGGCACCGCCTCCGGCTGCTGCGTCCACGGCTGCTGCGGAACAGACCGGGCAGGGCCGTTTGTTGGCCCTCGCCTCCGGTCTCGGCGAGCTGCCCAAACCGGAGCTGGACCCCGAGGTGAAGGTCGTCCAGCGGGCCCAGCTCGTGGCCGCCATGGAGGCCATGCTGCTGGAGGGCACGGCACTGGGCGGCGAAGGCCCGGACCCTTCGGTGCCCGAGCAGCGGTCCCATCGGGGCAGAGGCACGCACCGGGCGAGCGGGCTCGGGAAGTTGCGACCACGGTCCCGGCTGTCGAAGGGGCTCGCCGCGGGCGGGCTCTCCATCGGTGTGGCCGCGGGAGCCTTCGGCGGCGTAGCCGCTGCCAGCTCCGACGCCCTCCCCGGTGACTCGCTCTACGGGCTCAAGCGCGGCATGGAGGACATCAAGCTGGGCCTGGCCCACGGCGACAGCGACCGCGGCGAGGTGTATCTCGACCAGGCCTCGACACGGCTGAGCGAGGCACGCCGGCTGATGGAACGCGGCCGCTCCGGCCACCTGGACCACGAGTCCCTGGGCGAGATCCGCCGCGCTCTGTCGGGCATGCAGCACGATGCCTCCGAGGGCCACCGGCTGCTGCACGAGGCATACGAGCGGGACGGCTCCCTGGGCCCGATCCAGGCGCTCTCCGCGTTCTCCCAGTCGCACCGCCAAGCCTGGGGCACGCTGCGCGACCGGCTGCCGCTCCAGCTCGGTGACGTCAGCGAGCAGGTCTCGTCGGTGTTCGCCGCCATAGACGAGGAAGTCGAGCCGCTGCGCTCGCTGCTTCCCCAGCCGACCTCCCCGGAGGGCACCGGCCGCCACCGCGGCAGGAGCGAGGAGTCCACCGGCTCCTCCGGCACGGACCGCCCGGAGCCCAGCGCCACCAGCGGCTCCGCCACCGGAACGCACAGCAGCGGCAAGCCCAAGCCGTCCACCTCGGGCAGCAACAGCGACGGCCTCCTCGGCGGCAACACGGGCGGCCTCCTCGACCCGCCCAAGGACGACACCAGCTCGTCCCCCTCAAGCAGCGACAGCACCACCCCCGAGCCGGACGTCACCCTGCCCCCGCTCCTCCCGGGCCTCCTCCCGGGCCTGGGCATCGACAGCGAGGACGCCGACTAGCGGGATCAAGTCGTACGGCGATGGGGGCTCCCTTCTCAGGTAGGGAGCCCCCATCGCC
>NZ_JBEXDZ010000159.1:0-22587 GCF_040606085.1 Streptomyces sp. NPDC005485
GTCAACCCCCCAACCCCGGGGGGGGGGGGCCCCCCGTGTGGCCCCCGCCCACCCCTGTTCCACCTGCGGATTCGGCCCGAATCCGGCGTCGTGGTGGGGGCGTCTTGATTGTTGCTGAGATTGTTGACAAAAGCGTTGACACTTAACCCCGTCGGTCCTTAGCGTCAGGCGCATCACCGGGCCGGTCGCACGAGCCGCGACGGCCCTTCTCCCTCATCTCCCCTCCAGGGACATGCCTCCCGGACGAGAGGACACAACGATGTCTCCCTCCCCCGCTCCCATGCGCGGCGCCAGACTGGCCGTGCTGGTCGTCGGCCTGTGCTGGCTGGTCGTCCTGTTCGACGGCCTCGACATGTTCATCTACGGCTCCGTGCTGCCGCACATGCTGGAGACCAAGGCGCTGGGCATCACCCCCGGCAAGGCCGGCGACGTCGGCTCCTGGGCCACGTTCGGCATGCTGATCGGCGCCCTGTCCTCAGGCACCGTCAGCGACTGGGTCGGCCGCAAGAAGACGATCATCGTCTCCACCGCGGTCTTCTCCCTGGCCTCCGCCGTCTGCGCCTCCGCCGCCACCCTGGACATGTTCAGCCTCGGCCGATTCCTCGCCGGCCTCGGCCTCGGCGGGCTGCTGCCCAGCGCGATCACCCTGGTCACCGAGTACGCCCCGCGCGGCCGCGGCGCCCTGATCGTCGGCTCCCTGATGACCGCCCACCAGGCCGGCGGCATCGTGGCGGGCTTCGTGGCGCTCGGTACCGGTGACTGGCGCGTCTCCTTCTGGATCTGCGTGATCCCGCTCTTCGTCGGCGTCCCGCTGGCCGCCAAGTACCTGCCCGAGTCGATGGCCTTCCTGCAGGCCAAGGGCCGCGCCACCGAGGCGCTGGCCCTCGCCGACCGCTACGGCGTCGAACTGGCCGGCAAGGACGAGGAGCGCCCGGCCGCCGCCGAGCGCTGGAGTGCGCTGACCGCCCTCTTCCGCGGCGGTCTGTGGGTGCAGACCCTGCTCTTCTGGCTGGCGTCCTTCGGCGGCCTGCTGCTGGTCTACGGCGTCTCCCAGTGGCTGCCGTCGCTGATGAAGGCCAACGGCTACAACACCGGCTCCTCGATCGGCTTCGTCATCGTCATCAACCTCGGCGGCATCGTCGGCATGCTGGTCGGCGGCCGGCTCACCGACAGGTTCGGCGGCTCGCGCATCGCCGCGATCTGGTTCGGCGTCACCGCCGTCGGCATCTACACGCTCAGCGCCCACATGTCGCTGGCCCTCACCTACACCGTGGTCTTCCTCACCGGCCTGTTCCTCTTCAGCGCCCAGGCGATGATCTACGCCACGGTGGCCGCTCGGTCCGACGCCGAGAACCGCGCCACCGCCGTGGGCTGGACCTCCGGCATGGGCCGCTTCGGCGCCGTCTTCGGCCCCTGGCTCGGCGGCCAGCTGCTCGCCACCGGCTCGACCACCGCGGGCTTCACGGCCTTCGCCGTCGCAGGTGTCTTCTCCATGGTGCTCGTCAGCCTCACCGGCCTGCGCAGTCTGCCCCAGCCCCAGCAGAGCAGCACACCGCAGCTGACCACCACCGGCTGATGTCCCGGCGGTGAGTCCCGGCTGCCTCTCGCCGAGCGCGGGAGGTGCTCCACCGGACCGCGCTCCGGGCGCCACGGCCGACGACGCCGGGCGCCCGGAGGGGTCTCCTTCCTGCCGGGCCGGCCTGGCGCAGGGCAGGGGTGAAGCGCGGGCGCCAGGGGCGACCCCATGGACACGCCCACCGCCGCACCGGAAGGATGGCGTATGCACACAGCGCCGGGTCGACCGGTCGCCGAGACCGCCCTACGCCGTCACCGAGCCGCCCGGAGGCCGCCCGCATGAGCACCCGTCCACTGCCTGTCGCCGAGCCGGCCGAGCAAGGTGTCGACGCCTCGGGCGTGCACGCCTTCCTCGACGCCGTCGAGGCCGCGCCGGACATCGAACCGCACAGCCTGATGATCATGCGGCACGGGCATCTGGTGGCCTCCGGCTGGTGGGCGCCGTACGCCCCCGAGCGCCTCCACCTCCTCTACTCGCTCAGCAAGAGCTTCACGTCCACTGCCGCCGGATTCGCCGTCGGCGAGGGCCTGATACGTCTCGACGACCCCGTGATCTCGTACTTCCCCGAGTTCGAGGCCGACATCACCGACCCGCGCAGCCGGGCCATGCTGGTACGGCACGTCGCGTCCATGGCCAGCGGTCACCTCGCCGAGACCCATGAGCGGGCGTTCCGCCGCGACCGCGAGGAACCCGTGCGCGGCTTCCTGCTGACCCCGCCCGACCAGGACCCCGGCAGCGTCTTCGCGTACAACCAGCCCGCCACGTACACCCTCGGCGCGATCGTCCAGCGGGTGACCGGCCAGTCGCTGACGGAGTACCTGCGGCCCCGGCTGTTCGACCCATTGGGCATCGGCGAAGTCGCCTGGGTGGAGCGTCCGGCCGGCCGCGAGATCGGCTTCAGCGGACTGCACGCCGCCACGGACGCGGTAGCCCGGCTCGGCCAGTTCTATCTGCAGAACGGCGCCTGGGAGGGGCGGCAGCTCCTGTCCCGCGAGTGGATCGAGGAGGCCACGCGCGTCCACGTCGCCAACGACGACGGTACGGCCGAGGGGGCACTCTCCGACTGGCAGCAGGGGTACGCGTTCCAGTTCTGGAAGTCCCGGCATGGATACCGCGGCGACGGAGCCTACGGACAGCTCTGCCTCGTCCTGCCCGACCACGACGCGGTGATCGCGATGACCGCGGCCACCGGTCAGATGCAGGAGCTGCTCGACCTGGTCTGGCAGCACCTGCTGCCCGCGTTCGGGGACACGCCGCAGCCCGGCGGTCAGGACGCGGCACTGCGCGAACGCCTCGCGCGGCTCGCCCTGCCGCCGGTCGCCGCGGCCCCCGCGCCCCCTGAGCGCGCCGACGCCTGGGCGGGCGCCGAGTTCGCCCCCGCGGGCGGTGCCTGCGCGGACCAGCGCTCCCTGACGGGCGTCGCGGTCACGGCGGACGACGCCGGCTGGTACGTGTCGCTCGCCGAGGGCGACACGCGATGCGATCTGCGGCTGGGCGTGCCCGGCTGGACGACCGGCGCGACACCGGCCCCCACCGCCGTGAGCGGCGGATGGACCGACCCCGACACCCTCGAGGCCGACGTACTGTTTTTGGAAACCCCGCACCGCCTGACCGTGACGTGCTCCCTCCCGCACCGCACGTTCACGGCGCGCTGGCACACCACACCCCTGCACGGCGGCCCACTGAGCTCGGTGCGGGCTCCGCTGCGCGACACAGCGCAACCGCCGCCGACGACCGCGCGGACCACCGTCTGAGAGTCCCCGCACGAAGGGACGCGCCGCGCTCAGACGGGCGGCGCGCTCGGAGCGACAGGGATGAGCAGGGCGGTGATGTTGTCCGGACCGCCCGCGGCCAGGGCGAGTTCGACGAGCGACCGCGCCTCCTCCAACAGGCCTCCGCTCCCGGATAGCGCCGATCGGCGCCGGGCGAGCACCGCGCGCAACCCGTCGGCCTCGGGCCGATGCCGCCACAGCCCGTCCGTGCACAGCAGCATCCGGCCCGCCATCGCGGGCCGGTAGCTGCGCAGCCGCGGCACCGGTTCATCGGCATCCGCCCCCAGCCACGCGGCGAGAGTTTCGCGCGCGCCCGTGTCGTCCTCGGTCAGTGCCGTCCCGGGGCCCTCGTCCGGCAGCCAGTAGACGCGGCTGTCGCCGATCCCCGCGCTCCAGATGCCCTCCGGGCCGACGATGCCCGCCACATACGTGCAGGCCGGAGCGGCAGCAGCCGACGTCGCCAGAGCGGCCACCGCGCGACCCGCGCGTACGGCGGCGTCCATGTGCGCGTCCTCCGGTAGGGCGCCCTCGCGCAGGCGCGCCGTCAGTGCGGCCGCACCGACCTCCGCCGCGACCTGAGCGGCCCGCTCCGCGCGGGGTGACATCGACACCCCGTCGCAGACGACACCGATCGTCCAGGATCCGCTCACGGTCAAGGCCATCGCATCCGCGTTGACACCGCGCTGCCTGCCGCGGTCGCTCACTCCGGCCGCACCGTCGGCCGAGGTGATCTCCACATGCGCGCGGAAGCCCGGCTGAGCCGCTCCGCAATCCCAGCAGTGGCCGTCGGGAGCCACCGTTCCGCCACACGTGTCACAGCTCGTCATCTCCGTCATCAGCGACGCATCTTGTCAGACGCACCCCGACACCCGCCCTCGCGAAGAGCAGCCGAACGGCCGGTGGGCAGGTACGGCCCTGCGCGGGATGCTGGGTGGGAACCGGCTCACCGGGCTCGGCGGGATCGAGATCGCGCACGGCGTCCGACCGCACGTCCCTCACCGTCAACCGACCAGAACGGGGGAGACATGGAACACCCGACGGAGCATCCGACGGAACACCCGACCCAGATCGCCGAGCGTCGCAGGCTGGCCGAGGCCGACGAGTGCGGGGTGCCCTGGCGCCGCTGGGGACCGTATCTGAGCGAGCGTCAGTGGGGCACCGTCCGCGAGGACTACAGCCACGACGGCGAAGCCTGGTCGTACTTCACCCACGACCAGGCCCGCTCCCGCGCCTACCGCTGGGGCGAGGACGGCATCGCCGGGATCAGCGACGACAAGCAGCGGCTCTGCTTCGCCCTCGCCCTGTGGAACGGCCGCGACCCGATCCTCAAGGAGCGCATGTTCGGCCTGACCAACGCCGAGGGCAACCACGGCGAGGACGTCAAGGAGTACTACTTCTACCTCGACAGCACGCCCACCCACTCCTACATGAAGTTCCTCTACAAGTACCCGCAGGGCGAGTTCCCCTACGGCGAACTGGTGGCCGCCAACCACGCCCGCAACCGCCGCGATCCCGAGTTCGAGCTGCTCGACACCGGCGTCTTCGACGAGGACCGCTACTTCGACGTGTTCGTCGAGTACGCGAAGGCAGGCCCCGAGGACCTGCTGATCGAGATCACCGCGCACAACCGCGGCCCCGAGGAGGCCACGCTCCACCTGCTGCCCACGCTCTGGTTCCGGCACACGTGGTCATGGGCGGGCGGCACAGCCGTACCCGGCCTGCGGGCGGCACCGGGCGCGATCCGCGCCGATCACGACGAACTGGGCACCCGCCGACTGTACTTCGCCACCGACACACCCACCCTCTTCACCGAGAACGACACCAACAACGAGCGGATCTTCGGCACTCGCAACGCCGGCCCCTACGTCAAGGACGGCATCGACCGGTGCGTCGTCCACGGCGACAGCACGGCCGTCAACCCGAGCGGCACCGGCACCAAGGCGGCCGTCCACCACGTGCTGAGCATCCCCGGCGGTGACAGCGCCACGATCCGACTGCGTCTGACCGACACCGAACTCGCCGACCCCTGGCAGGAGTTCGGCCAGGTGCTCGACTCGCGACGCACCGAGGCCGACACCTTCTACGACGACGTCACACCGGACGGCACGAGCGAGGACGAACAGCATCTGGTCCGCCAGGCACTGGCCGGGATGCTCTGGAGCAAGCAGTACTACCACTACGACATCGAACGCTGGCTGGCCGAACACGGCGTCGACCCGCTCGGCTGCGACCCCTCCGTCCGCAACAGCGCCTGGTACCACATGGTCAACGACGAGATCATGTCGATGCCGGACACCTGGGAGTACCCGTGGTTCGCGGCCTGGGACCTCGCCTTCCACTCCGTAGCCCTCTCCCTGGTCGACATCACCTTCGCCAAATCCCAGCTGGACCTGCTGCTGCGCCGCCGGTACCTGCATCCCAACGGCCAGATCCCCGCGTACGAATGGAACTTCGGTGACGTCAACCCGCCGGTGCACGCCTGGGCCATCCTCTTCGTCTACGAACTGGAGAAGCACCGCACGGGCCGCGGCGACCGGGCCTTCCTGGAGAACTCCTTCCAGAAGCTGATGAAGAACTTCACCTGGTGGCTCAACCGCAAGGACACCGACGGCAACAACCTCTTCCAGGGTGGCTTCCTCGGCCTCGACAACATCGGCGTCTTCAACCGCAGTGCCGGACTGCCCGCCGGAGGGCAACTCGACCAGGCCGACGGCACCGCATGGATGGCCCTGTACTGCCAGAACCTTCTGGAGATCGCCGTCGAACTGGCCGCCGACAACCCCGTCTACGTGGAACAGGCGCAGACCCTGTTCGAGCACTTCGCGTGGATCGCGGTGGCCATGAATCACATCGGCAAGGACAACGAAAGCCTGTGGGACGAGGAGGACGGCTTCTTCTACGACGTCCTGCGGCTGCCCGACGGCAGCGCCACCCGGCTCAAGGTGCGCTCCCTGGTCGGTCTGATCCCCCTCGCCGCGACCAGCGTGGTCGGCAGCCGGCTCGACCGCCGCTTCCCCGAACTGCTCGCCGGAGCACGGGAGTTCATCGAACGCCATCCCGCGATCGAAGCCCTCGTGCATTCCCGGGACGCCCAGGGCTCCGGTGCCGACGGACGGCACCTGTTCGCCCTGTTCGGCGAGGACAGGCTGCGCCGCATCCTGGCCCGCATGCTCGACGAGGACGAGTTCCTCGGCCCGCACGGCATCCGCTCGCTCTCCCGCCACCACGCCGCCCACCCGTACACCTTCCACCTGCACGGACAGACGTACGATGTCGGCTATCTGCCCGCCGAGTCCGACTCGGACATGTTCGGCGGCAACTCCAACTGGCGCGGCCCGGTGTGGTTCCCGGTCAACATCCTCCTGATCCGCGCCCTGTTGAACCTCCACGCGTTCCACGGCGACGCCTTCACCGTGGAATGCCCGACCGGCTCCGGACAACAGCTGAACCTGTACGAGGTCGCCCACGAGATCTCCGACCGGCTCACCTCGACGTTTCTGCGCGGCGGCGACGGACACCGCCCCGTGCACGGCACGCGGCCCCAGTTCGCCAAGGACCCGCACTGGCAGGACCTGCTGCTGTTCTACGAGTACTTCCACGGCGACACCGGCGCCGGACTCGGCGCCGCCCACCAGACCGGCTGGACCGGCCTGGCCGCGGTCACCGCGACCCTCTTCCGCGTCGTCGGCGCGGGCGACTGGGGCGCCCTGCGCGAGGAGCCCCTGTCATGACGGCGATCCTCGAAATCAACACCATGGTCTGGCTGGGCGAGTTGAGCACCCGCTACGGGCGCCGCGTCACCCTCGGCGAGGTACCCGGCGAGGTCTGGGACGAGATCACCCTGCCGGGCATCGACGCCGTGTGGCTGATGGGCGTCTGGCAACGCAGCCCCGCCGGACTGGCCGTCGCCCTGCGCGACGAATCCCTGCTCGCGTCGCTCCGCCAGGCCCTGCCCGACCTCACCCCGGCCGACATCGCAGGATCCCCGTACTGCGTCCGCGACTACGTCGTCGACGAGAGCTTCGGCGGCCCGCAGGGGCTCGCCGAGGCGCGCACCCAACTCGCCGCCCGCGGCGCCCGGTTGATCCTCGACTACGTCCCCAACCACGTCGCCCCCGACCACCCCTGGCTCACCGACCGGCCCGCCGGCCTGATCCAAGGCACCGCCGACGACCTCGCCCGGGCGCCCGGGGACTTCCACGAGGTGTCCGGCCGGATCTTCGCCTGCGGCCGCGACCCGTTCTTCCCGCCCTGGCGGGACGTGATCCAGGTGAACGCCTTCAGTGACGAACTGCGGGCCGCGGCGGTGGACACCCTGGTGGCGATCGGCGACCAGGCGGACGGCGTGCGCTGCGACATGGCGATGCTGCTGATGAACGACGTGTTCGCCAAGACCTGGGGGGAGCGGGCGGGCCCGATCCCCGACGAGGACTTCTGGCCGTACGTCATCCCGCGCGTCCGCGCACGCCACCCCGACCTCCTCTTCATCGCGGAGGCCTACTGGGATCTCGAAGCGGCGCTCCAGCAGGAGGGCTTCGACCACTGCTACGACAAGCGGCTCTACGACCGTCTGCTCCACGAGAACGCCCAGTCCGTGCGCGCACACCTGCAGGCCGACCTCTCCTATCAGCGCGGACTCGTGCGCTTCCTGGAGAACCACGACGAACCCCGCGCCGCCGCCGTACTGCCGGCCGGGCGGGAGCGCGCGGCGGCCGTGGCCGTCGCCACCCTGCCCGGCGCGACGCTCTGGCACGAGGGCCAGTTCGAAGGCCGCCGGGTAAGGCCACCGGTGTTCCTCACCCGTCGCCCGAAGGAAGCGGTCGACGAGCCGCTGCGCGACTTCCACCACCGCCTGATCGCGGCCGGAGCCGCCGTACGGGAGGGCGACTGGAGGCTGCTGTCGTGCACGGGCTGGCCCGACAACGACACGCACCGCAACCTGCTCGCCTGGAGCTGGACCACCGCCGACACCCGCCACCTGATCGTCGTGAACTACTCCGACCTCCCCGCCCAGGGCCAGGTACCGCTGCCGTGGGCCGACCTCGGAGGCAGCCCCTGCCGGTTCACCGATCTGCTCACCGCGGACACCTACGACAGGGAGGGCGACGGACTCCTCGACCCGGGCCTTTTCGTGGCGCTGGACGCTTGGCACTGTCACGTGCTGGCCCTGGAGGGCTGAAGGCACTGATGATCGCCGTACCTTCTGCCGCGAAGAGGCGCAGACTGGAGAGAGGACGAGAACGAGGAACGAGCCGCCCGGCCGCTGGGTGCAGCGGTAGCGGCGCCGGACCACCGGCCTGACGCTCTGCCGCCCGCCTCGGCCCACGGCCGTGGGCTCGCGAGGAGTGAGAACGATGTCACAAGCGGCGGTGACGATCCCTGCGTGGCATGTCGCAGGCGACTGGTTCGACGTATGCAAGTGCGATATTCCCTGCCCCTGCTCATTCGCTCAGCCGCCGACCACCGGGGAGTGCGAGGGCATCCTGGTGTGGCACATACGCGAGGGCAGTTACGGCGACGTACGACTGGACGGCTTGAACCTGGTGATGGTCGCCTCGTTCGTCGGCAACATCTGGGCGGAGCACTCGGACGCGTACGCGGCGCTGATCCTGGACGAGCGCGCCGACGACCGGCAGCGCGAAGCCATACAGATGATCTTTGGTGGTCAGGCCGGGAGCTGGCCTGCGGAGATGATGAGCATGGCCGCCATGGAGGTGCGGGGCATGGAGTTCGCGCCCATCGAGGTCGAGATCGACGAGGACCGGGCCGCCTGGCGGGCCACGGTACCGGGGCTGGTCGAGGCCCGCGCCGAGGCGTTGAGCGGCCCGACCTCCCCCGAGGGTGTCAGGGTGCAGTCGACCGGCCTGCCTGGCTGCGAGACCGGACCCGGAGGGCTCGCGACCTGGGGGCGCGCCACCACCGACCGGGCCGACGCCTTCGGCTTCTCGTGGAATCGCTCCGGCCAGTCCAGCAAGACGATCACTTTCGACTGGTCCGGGCCTGACTGACTGGTTCGGTGCGTGAGTGAGCCGCAAGCGTCACATGCCGCCCATCGAGGGCATCGACCCCTGCAGTCCAGGCAGCAGCCAGTCCTGGAACGGTGCCAGCACGGCCAGGACCAGGAATGCGACGCCCACGACCCGTGCGAGCAGCGGACCCCAGGACCACAGCTTCTCCACGAAGATCACCGCGGCCAGTCCGGCCATCGCCGCCACGTTCATCATGCCGAGCGGGATCAGGACGACCATCAGGCCGGCGCAGCAGCCGACGCAGTACGCACCGTGGTGGACGCCCACCCTCAGATCGCGTGCAGGCCTCGGGAAGCCGGCGTAGTGCACCAGGTGACTCAGCGGGTTGCGGCAGTGCCGAAGGCAGACGTACTTGAGCGGACCGAGCTGATACAGGCCCGCGAGCAGGAACGCCCCGAAACCAAACCAGCGTCCGGCGGTCGGATGGTCGTCGACCAGCCCGCCGGTGAAGGCCAGAGCCGCGTATGCGAGCACTCCGAACGCGGTCCACACCAGCAGGTATCCGCCCACGAATTCAGCGGTGCGCGCGGCCCGGGCCCACCCGGAGGACTGCCGGCCGATCCCGCGCACCCAGGTGATGGCCACCGGCGCCATGGACGGCAGCATCATCGCCGCCATCATCGTCACCCAGAGCAGCAGGAACAGCGGCAGCGCCATTCCCATCGTGCCGGGCTCGATCCCCATGTCCTGGGCCTGCCCTATGGTGAGCGCCCACGCGGGCACCGCGATCAGGACGACCAGGAGCCAGGCGGCCGCGAGATCCCGTTTCGGCAGCAACCCTCCGCCGGCTCCGGTCGGTGCGGCCGACCGGGCGGGTGCGAGTGAGGAGAGTCGAGAGTGTCGCATCGGAGTGGTCTCCTGGGGACTCTTCCAGGAGACCACTTCATCGTGCGCTGTGCACCTTTGCGCGGCGCTCCCGAGATTGGGCCCCAGCGGCGCAGTGGCTGCTTCCGAGGGAACAGTCCTCGACTGGGGATGTCGGCGTCCAAGGGCAGTCGCAAAGTGGTTGAATTGAGGATCAGTTGTTTGTGTCGAAGGCGTAGTCCGAGTATCCGAGGAGCCCCCATGGAGCGTCTGGACCTGGCAGCGATCGAGGCGGAACGCGAGCGGCTGAGGAAGGAGTACCTGGCCCCCGAACGGCCGGCCAGCTCGGCCCGCGGAGTGCACCACGTGGCGCTGCTCTCCGCGGACGTGGAGCGGACCGTGCGGTTCTACCAGGGGGTCCTGGAGTTCCCGCTCACCGAGATGATCGACAACCGCGACTACAAGGGCTCGACCCACTTCTTCTTCGACGTCGGCAACGGCAACCTGCTGGCGTTCTTCGACTTCCCCGGCCTCGACGTCGGCTCCTACGCCGAGGTGCTCGGCGGACTGCACCACCTGGCCATCTCGGTCGACCCCACGACCTGGGAGCGGCTGCGCGACCGGCTCGCCGACGCCGGGATCGACTACCAGGAGGAGAGCGGCACTTCGCTCTACTTCCGCGATCCCGACGGCGCCCGCGTCGAACTCCTCGCCGAACCCCTCGGCGAGATGTACGGCCACTCGGTGCGCTGAAACCCGGGCTGGGGCTCATCCGTCCGCGCGCACACCGATGAGTTCTGGCGCGCACACCAGTCCTACCCCCGTCACCGCGCTCGCGGACGACGCCCGATGGCGGAAGGACGACCGGCCATGGCCACACACCACACCCTCGACGTTCCCGGTGCACGCCTGCACTACGAGATCCGCGGCTCGGGCCCGCTGCTGCTGGTGACGGGCGCGCCGATGGCCGCTGTCCACTTCGCCCCGCTGGCCGACGCGCTCGCGCGCCACCACACCGTCGTCACCCACGACCCGCGGGGCATCTCGGGCAGCCCTGTCGACGATCCCGAACAGGACTCCACCCCCGAACTGAGGGCGAACGACCTCGTCGCCCTCCTCGACGCCCTCGGCGCCGACTCCGCCGATGTCTTCGGCAGCAGTGGCGGGGCGGTGACCGGACTCGCACTGGTCGCACAGCATCCCAAGCGGGTCCGGACGCTGGTCGCGCACGAGCCGCCCGTGCTGGAACTGCTCCCCGACGCCGCCGAACGGCGCGCCGAGACCGACGACATCGTCGAGACCTTCCACAAGGAGGGCATCGGCGCGGCGTGGATGAAGTTCATGACCACCTCCGGACTCGCCGCCGGTGGCGACGGCGCGCCCGCCGCGCCGCCCGGGGAGCCGTCCGAGCAGGATCTCGCCGACAGCGCCCGCTTCTTCGCCCACGAACTCCGGGGCACCACACGTCATGTGCCCGACGTGAGCGCCCTGAAGGCCGGTCCGACCCGTGTCGTCATCGGCATCGGAGCGGCCTCGGGCCACCTGGTCACCTACCGGACCTCCGTGGCATTGGCCGAACTGCTCGGCACGCCGCCGGTCGAGTTCCCCGGCGACCACGGCGGATTCCTCGGGCGGACCGAGGAGTTCGCCGAAGTGCTGCGCAGGACGCTCGCCGACGGGGGAGCGGGCGAACCCTCCGCCGGATGAACGTCCCACGGGGTGTCAGCGCAGAGTCTCCGCCCAGTTCGCGGGGACGCGCCCCGCGGGCCCGGGCGTGGGCTGGTCGGTGGGATGGCTGACCGGGGGAGCGAGGTCGGGACCGGACTCGTACAGCTCGGAGGTGTCGAAGTTCCAGAACCAGCTCTCGCCGGGCTCGAAACTGCGGATGACCGGATGCCCGGTGGACTGCGCGTGCGCGGTGGCGTGCTTCGAGGGCGAGTCGTCGCAGCAGCCGATGTGACCGCACTGGGCGCAGCGCCGCAGATGGAACCACCATCCGCCCGCCGCGTCGCACTCGACGCATCCCGTACCGCTCGGCGGGACGGCCGGGTCGATTCCGGTGGGCTCGGTCATGACGGCTCCTCGGGTGTGTCGGGGTCCGTGACGGTCAGGGGAAGACGTACCTGGAAGCGGGTGTCGCCGGGCACGCACCGGACGTCGAGGCTGCCGTGATGCTTGTTGACGACGATGCGCCAGGAGATGTCCAGGCCAAGCCCGGTGCCCTCGCCCACCGGCTTGGTGGTGAAGAAGGGATCGAAGATACGGCCGCGGATGTCCTCCGGAACACCGGGGCCCGTATCCCCGAACTCGACGAGGAGACGGTCGTGGTCGAGTGACGTGCGTACCGTCAGCGTGCCGTCCCCGTCCATGCCGTTCATCGCCGCGACCGCGTTGTCGACCAGGTTCGTCCACACCTGGTTGAGCTCACCCGGGTAGGCCGGGATCCTCGGCAGCGTGCGGTCGTACTCCTTGACGACGGTGACGCGGGAGCCGATCTTCGAGGACAGCATCAGCAGGGTGCTGTCGAGGAGCTCGTGCACGTCGCACACCTGGTACGGGGCCCGGTCGAGCTGGGAGTACTGCTTGGCCGCGTCGACGAGATGGGTGATGCGGGTGGTGGAGTCCTCGATCTCGTTCATGAGGAGCTCGGTCTCGACGGTGTAGTTCAGCCACCCGATGGCATTCGGGAGGATCTCCTCGTCCACGGCCGCCGCGACCTGGTCCAGCCAGTCGATGTCGAGACCGGCCTGCACGAAGGTGGGCGCCACCCGCCAGCCCTCCGCGATGCCGTGGTCGTCGAGCCAGTCGGCGAGGGCGTCCTCCCGGTCGGAGGCTTCGAGCGGGCTCAGGGCGGTTGCCTTGGCGACCCGTTCGGCCGTGCGTTCCTGGATCTCGATGAGACCGGCGAGGGCCTCACGGGAGAACGGGCCCCCGGCGATGATGCCGAGCTTGTGCCGCATCTTCCCGACCCGCTCGCGCAGCGTGGAGGTGGCGCGCACCGCCGCGGCGGCCGGATTGTTGAGCTCGTGGGTCAGACCGGCCGACAGCGAGCCGAGGGCCAGCAGCCGCTCACGCTGTCCGATGGCCTGCTGGGTGGTCTTCGAACCGAAGAAGAGCCCCTCCAAGAGGTGGACGGCCATCGGGAACCAGTCCTGCATGATCGCGGCGAAGGTCTCGGCGGGCAGGACGAAGAACCGCGACGGCTCGGTGACCCGCAGCGAGCTGCTGTAGAACTGCTGCACCCGGTCGCCCAGATAGGCCTGCATGGCCCCGGAGTACACCCCGCGATTCGATGTGCGGTTGATCTCCACGTCGTCGTTGCCGACCCGGCGCGAAAGCACGAGCGTGCCTTCGAGGAGGACGAAGAAGCAGGTGGCAGGGTCACCCTCCGCGTACACGGGGCCCGGCTCGAACTTCTCCACGCGGCCTTCACGGCACAGCCGGTCGAACTGCTCCGCGTCCAGCTTCTCGAACAGGAACAGCGTGCTCAGCTCGGCCACGCTGCACGGCATCGGCTGCCCGCTCACGACTGCTCCAGGTAACGGTGGACGAGCATCACGGCCATGGCTCCCTCTCCGACGGCGGAAGCGACCCGCTTCGCGGATTCCGAGCGCGCGTCCCCGGCCACGAACACGCCGGGCACGCTGGTCTCCAGGTGGTAGGGCGGCCTCTCCAGCTCCCAGCCCGCCGGCGGCTGGCCGTCGGCGGTCATGTCGGGCCCGGCCATGATGAATCCGCGCGCGTCACGCAGCACGGTCCCCTCCAGCCAGTCGGTCAGCGGAGCCGCCCCGATGAACACGAACAGCCACTGCGCGTCGACGAGTTCGGTGTGGCCGCTCGCCACGTCGCGCAGGGTGAGCTGCTCCAGGTGGTCCGACCCGTGCGCGGACTCGACCACCGTGCCGGCCCGGACGCTGATGTTGGGCGCGTCGTTGATCTGCTGGATCAGATAGTGCGACATGGACGCCTCCAGCGACGAGCCGCGCACCAGGAGGGTGACCGACTTGGCGCCCCGGGCCAGGTACATGGCCGCCTGTCCCGCCGAGTTGGCGCCGCCCACGATGTACACGTCGTGGCCCTGGCAGGAGGCCGCTTCGGTCAACGCCGAGCCGTAGAACACGCCGCACCCGGTCAGTTCGGACAGGCCGGGGGCCTCCAGCTGCCGGTACGACACGCCGGTCGCCAGGATCACGGAGTGCGCGGCGATCGCCGAGCCGTCCGAGAAGCGGACGGTGCGCGCCGCCCCCGTGACCTCCAGCCCGGTCACCTCCCTCGCGGTCAGGATCTCCGCGCCGAACTTCGCCGCCTGACGGCGCGCCCGGTCGGTGAGCTGCCCTCCGGACACGCCGTCGGGGAAGCCGAGGTAGTTCTCGATCCGTGAACTCTGCCCCGCCTGGCCGCCGGTCGCCGACCGCTCCACCAGCACGGTCCGCAGTCCCTCCGACGCGCCGTACACGGCCGCGCCGAGCCCGGCGGGACCGCCGCCGATGACCACGAGGTCGTAGAACTCCGCCGTCGGCGTGGTCGCCAGACCCACGTGCGCCGCGAGTTCCGGGTCCTCGGGCTCCACCAGCGGCGTCCCGTCCGGCGTCACCACCAGCGGGAGCCGCTCGCCGTCCTGCCCGGCGGCGGCAAGCAGACGCCGGCCCTCCGGTGTGTCGGACGAGTACCAGCGGTACGGCACCTGGTTGCGGGCCAGGAACTCCCGTACGTCCGAGGAGCGCGCCGACCAGCGGTGCCCGACCACCTTGCAGGCGGGCACGGGCCGGTAGTCGCTGGTCCGCCAGGCGTCCAGGAGATCGTCCAGGACCGGGTAGAGCTTCTCCTCCGGCGGATCCCAGGGCTTGAGCAGGTAGTGGTCCAGATCGATCACGTTGATCGCGTCGATCGCCGCGTTCGTGTCCGCGTAGGCGGTCAGCAGCACCCGCCGCGCACCCGGAAAAACGTCGAGTGCCTGTTCGAGGAACTCGATGCCGTTCATCTGCGGCATCCGGTAGTCGGCGAGGATCACCGCCACCTGGTCGCCGCGCAGCTTCAGCTCCCGCAGCGCGTCGAGCGCGGACTCCCCGGACTCCGCGCGCACGATCCGGTACGACTCGCCGTACCGGCGCCGCAGGTCGCGGGCGACGGCGCGCGAGACTCCGGGATCGTCATCGACCGTCAGAATGACGGTCCGCGCTGGACTGGCGGCCTGTGTCATACGTCTCCCACCCCGAGCAGGTCAGTGGCACCCCGGCGTCACGTGCAGCACGGTGCGCCGCTCGGCCGTACCTGCCCAATCGTATGTATGAACGGTCACCTCTGCTCAGAAACCGTGTTCCCCCCGGTCACACCGGGTGCGTCCGTCCGCGGCGGCAGGGTCTCCCGGACGCGGGGAAGGATGTTGTCGACGTAGTCCTCGACGGCCGTGTCGAGCCCGATGTCGTGCTGGGCGCGCTCGGACAGGTACCAGCGGTGTTCGAGCAGCTCGTGATAGATCTCCGCCGGGTCCATGGAGCCGCGCAGCTCCAGCGGTACGGCGCGCACGGTCGGCCGGAAGACGTCGCGCACCCAGCGGTGGGCGAGGACCTCCGGGCGGGCGGCGAGGGGGTCGCCGGGCGCGTAGTCGTCCTGGGTGGCCATCCAGCTCTCCAGGTCGTTGAGGAGGCGGCGGGCCTGGTTCTCCTCGGCGTCGAGTCCGGTCAGCCGCAGCAGTTGGCGCTGGTGGTGACCGGCGTCCACGACCTTGGGAACGAAGGTGACCGTGTCGCCGTTGGAGGAGTGCGCGATCTGCATCTCGGCGACGTCGAAGCCGAGGTCGTTGAGCCGCCGGATGCGGCGGTCGATGTAGTGGTGCTTGCCCGCCGGATACACCGAGGTGCGGGTCAGCTCCTGCCACAGCCCCTGGTAGCGCGCGCAGATCTCCATGCCGAACTCGATCGGGTCCACGGAGGGGTGCAGCGCCCCGGACGCCTCCAGGTCCAGCAGCTCGCCGCTGATGTTGACCCGGGCCAGATCGAGGTCGTACTCCCGCTGCCCGTTGCTCAGCCGGGGATGCAGATCCCCGGTCTCCGCGTCCACGAGGTAGGCCGCGTAGGCCCCGGCGTCCCGTCGGAAGAGCGTGTTGGACAGCGAACAGTCGCCCCAGGCGAATCCCGCCAGATGCAGCCGGACGAGCAGGACCGCCAGCGCGTCCATCAGCCGGTGCATGGTGGCCGGGCGCATCGTCGTCTCGAACATCGCCCGGTAGGGCATGGAGCCGCCCAGGTGGCGGGTGATCAGTACGGGTTCCAGCGGCGCGCCGTCGTCGTCCGTGCGGCCGGTGACGACGGCGAGGGGGTCCACCGCCGGGATCCCCAGCCGGTCCAGGCTGCGCAGCAGCTCGTATTCGCGCACCGCCGGCCGCTCGGCGAGCTCCTTGACGGCCACCACCTCGTCTCCGGCGCGCGCGTAGCGCACGACGTGGCGCGATATGCCGCGCGGCAGCGGGACGAGGTATCGCTCCGGCCACTCTTCCAGGGGCAGCTGCCAGGGCAGTTCGAGCAGGAGCGCGGGGTGCTCCGGGTTGGTGGCGCTGATCTGCAATGCCATGAACGGGCTGACCTCACCTCAGGATGGACCGTGAACGTGCACAAGCATCTATGAAGGTGCCGGGAGGTGAAAGACACGTCGTGCGTTGCCTGAGAGGAACAGCTCGCTGGTCTCCTCGTCGAGGCGGAGATCGGAGAGGTGCTCCAGGGCCCGGGCAGGCGTGATCATGGGGTAGTTGGAGCCGAAGAGAACCTTGCGGCGGCCCCGGCCGCGCAGGTAGTCGACCAGCTCGGGCGGGTAGCGGCGGGCGGTGTAGGCGCTCGTGTCGATGTACACGCCCGGGTGCTTGTCGGCCACCGCGATCATCTCCGTGGTCCACGGGTAGCCGATGTGACCGCAGACGATGGTCAGTTCCGGGAAGTCGATCGCGACCTGGTCGATGTACGGGATCGGTCGGCCGGTCTCCGAGGGGCGCATCGGCCCGGTGTGGCCGACCTGCGTGCAGAACGGGATGCCGAGGTCGACGCAGGCCGCGTACAACGGGTAGTACAGCCGGTCGGTGGGCGGCAGCTGCCACAGCCACGGCACGATCCGCAGCGCGACGAAGCCCAGCTCCTCGACGGCCCGGCGCAGTTCGCGCACGGCGGCGACCGGCCGGGTCAGGTCCGCGCCGGCGACACCACGCAGCCGCCCGTCGGACCGGCCGACGAACTCGGCGACCTCGTCGTTGCTGATCAGCGGCCCCTGCGGCCCGTACCAGGCGCTGGAGAGCCCGGTCTCCACGTCGGCGGCGGCCAGTGCGGAGACCGTGGCCTTGACCGGAAGCGGCTCCTCCAGCAGCTCCATTCCCGTCCAGCGACGCAGCGACTCGAACATCTCGTGGTTGGAGTGGCGGAGGGTGGGGTGCTGCATCCACGCGTCGACGACCGGCATGATCTTGCCTTCCCTCCGGCTGTCGCCCGGCGGACCACAGCGGCTAAGCGTGCGCTTACCGAGACCCTAGAGGGCGTTCGGCCGCGTGGCTAGGAGGGTGCCCCGCCGCCTGGCCGGGCGGTGACCGCGTCGACCAGCGCCGCCAGCGCGGAGGCAAGACGGCCGAGCCCGGGGCCGGCCGGGCCGCCCGGCTCGCTCATGTACGTGTCCCGCCGGATCTCCACCATCAACGCGGTGACCTGCGGCTCCTTGCCGTAGAAGTCCAGGGGGACATACGCGCCGGAGAACGGGCTGTCGATCCCCGCGTCGCCTGTGCGCGCGAACGCCGCCCGTGCCTGGGCGAGCAGCTCGGGCGGCGTGTGGAAGGTGTCGGTGCCCAGGCAGACCGGCGGTCGGGGGCCGTCGCCGTGCAGTTCGTAGGGCAGCCGGGCCGTCGGATACGAGTGGACGTCGATGACCACGGCCCGCCCGGTGACGGCCAGCCGGTCGGCGACCGCATCCGTCATCGCCTGCGCGTACGGGTGGAAGTAACGCTCGATCAGCGGGCGGGGGTCGAAGCCCGCGGGCCTCAGCGGGGCGCGGTGCGTGGTCTGCGTGTAGACCGCGCCCATTCCGACGGACAGCATCTCCTCCCGTTCGTCGGGGAAGCGCTCGGGATCGATCACAAGCCGCGACATCCGGTTGACGAATCGCCACGGGGTGACCCCGGCCGCCTTTGCCGCTGCCTCGGCGAGCTCGATGGTGTGCGCGTCGGTGATGTGGTCCAACTCGCGTGCCAGCGCGCCGTCCTCGAGCAGGATGTCGTCGCGTACGGCTGCCGGGATCGTCCGGGCGGAGTGCGGCACGTGCAGGATCACGGGCGAAGCGTCGGCGCCGGGGAGCAGTTCGAAGGTCTTCGGGGCGGGATGCATGAGGGGAATCCTCTCCCGGCACGCATCCCGCCGTCGCTGCTTTCGATCACTCCTGCCGGCGCCGGCAGGAGCCTGGCTCACGCACAGGTGAGCTGGGGTGTCGCCCAGTCGGCATGGTCGTAGTCGGCGCCGTCACCGGAGTCCGTGACGCTGAGCCGGAGTTCGAGACCTCCGGTGAGATCGGCGGTGAGCGTCTTCGCCGCGTCGGCGCCGGTGATCCGGCCGCTGTCCGCGACGACCGTGTCGTTGCGCAGGATGCGGAAGACGACGGATCCGTTGCTGCCCCCGGCCTCGTCGTCCACCCCGACGTTCACGGTCAGCCGGGAGCACGAACCGCCGAGGTAGTACGTGACGTCGCTCGCCGCGTGGGTGCCGAGCCCTTTGGCGTACGTGGTGCCGTTGATCGTGAGGGCGCGTCCGTCACCGGCGGCCCGCTCGCCGTTGCTGCTGTCGCGCTCGACCGGGCCCCAGCCGCCGGAGGCCGCGCTCCACGTCAGGTCGCTCAGCGCATGCGTGCCCGCCGCAGGGCCCCTGCCGCAGGCGAGCCGTGCGTCCGCCCAGTCGGCGTGGTCGTAGGTGATCCCGTCTCCGCCGTCCGTGACGACCAGCCGCAGTGTCGTGCCGCCGGTGAGATCGGCGGTCAGCCGCAGCGGCGGATCACTGTTCGTCCGCACCCCGCTGTCGGCGACCTTCACCGCGTCCCGGTAGACCTGGAAGTTCACCGAGCCGCCCGCGGTCGACTCGTCGTCCACCCCGACGTCCACGCGCAGCGAGGTGCACGCACCGCCCAGGTGGTACGTGATGTCGCTCGGGGCGTGCGTGCCGAGCCCCTTGGCGTACGTCGTCCCGCCGATGGTGAGGGTGTGCCCGTCCCCGGCGGCCTGCTCGCCGTTGCTGAGGTTGCGCTCGACCGGGCCCCAGCCGTTCGCCGCCGAACTCCAGGCCAGGTCGCCGAGTTGGCTGACCCCGGTCGGCGGAGGCACCGGGGTTCCGGGTGTCACGCGGTACATGACGGTGCCGTGTGCGGGCACCGACGCGCTGATCGTGCCCGAGGTGGTGCTCGTCTGCTTCGACCACAGGTCCTTGAGCACGTACGACGTCGTCCCCCCGAGCCCGATCGCCTCCGCGGTCGTGGTCACCGTCCTGGCCGTCGTGTTCTCGTTTGTCAGCGTCACCGAACGGCCGCCGTCGGCAAGGGCTTTGGACATCACGACGAGCCCGCCACCGTTCGACACGACCGTCCCCTGCCGTCCCAGGGTGTCCTGGTCGACGGCGATGACGTCCGTGTTCTTGAGTACGTCGAGTGTCGCGGAGGACACGCTGCGCAGGTCACTGCCGATCAGCAGGGGTGCGGCCATCTGCGCCCACAGGCTGAAGTGGGTGCGGTACTCGGTGTCGGTCATGCCGCCGTTGCCGACTTCGAGCATGTCGGGGTCGTTCCACGCGCCCGGCTTCGCGTACGGGGCCAGGGCCTGGTTCTGGTGCGCGATGCCGATCATGCTGGACCAGGAGTCGGAGATGTCGCCGGTCGTACGCCATGAATTGCCGTACTCCGCCGCCCAGTTCCAGGGCTGGTTCTCGCCCCACTCGCAGATGCTGTACACGATCGGCCGACCGGTGGCCCTGAGGGCGTCGCCCATCGCCTTGTAGCGCTGCCTGGCGTCGACGCCGGTGTTGTTGCAGTTGTCGTACTTGAGGTAGTCGACACCCCAGGACGCCCACAGATTGGCGTCCTGCTGTTCGTGCCCGAGCCCGCCGGGGAAGCCCTGGGTGTCACAGGTCTTGGTGCCCGCGCTGGAGTAGAGGCCGAACTTGAGCCCCTTGGAGTGGACGTAGTCGGCAACCGCCTTGATCCCGTTCGGGAAACGGACCGGGTCGGGCACGAGGTTGCCGTTCGCGTCGCGGTTCGGCAGCGCCCAGCAGTCGTCGATGTTGACGTAGGTGTATCCCGCGTTCTTGAGCCCCTGCGAGACGAAGACGTCGGCGATGCCCTTCACCATCGTCTCGTTGAACTCCGCACGGCAGTGCGTGGAGTTCCAGTTGTTGAAGCCCATCGGCGGGGTGCGGGCGAGGCCGTTGTCCACGGTGGGAGCGGCGCGGGGCGCGGCCGATGCGGGCTGCGCCACCACGAGCGCCGAGGCGGCCAGGGAGAGCGCGGCTGCGACGACGGCGAATCTCTTCGCGTGCGGGCGTCGTTCGTCGGACAAGTGCGTCTCCCCGGGGTGAGTGGTGCACAGGACCAAAAAGAGCCGAACGAAAGTCACCACATCACAACGGGGTGTTCAGAACATGTCAAGGGTGAAGTTGGGATGGGATGGGGCGGTGTTGGTGCGACCAAGGCCGGCGTCTCGTCGGTGATCGGTGGACGTGGTGAGGTCGTGGCGTGCGGGCGGTACCGGGCTCACCCCGTCCGCCTGCGGGCCTGTTTCACCTCCTGGCTGACGGCCCAGGCGTCGGCGACGGGACCGAGGTGGCCGAGCTTGTCCGGGTTGATGACCGAGCGGATCGCCTGGATCTGCCCGTCGAGGACCTCGAGAGCCAGCGAGTGGAGCACCTTGCCGTCCCGGTCACGGAAGACCGCGCCCGGCTGACCGTTGATCTCGTGCTGTTCGAACGTGATGTCGATCCGGGCCATGACCGGGTAGACGGAGGTGAGCAGGCGGGCCACGTTCTGCGCGCCGACCACGGCCTTGGCCAGCTGCGGGGCCTTGCCGCCGCCGTCCCCGACGAACTGGACGTCGGCGGACAACAGGCTCTGCAGCCCGCCCACATCACCCTGCGACAGCGCCTCGAAGAACCGCGCCGACAACTCCTGCCGCTCCCTGCGGTCCGCCTCGAACCGGGGGCGCCCCTCGCTCATGTGGCGGCGCGCCCGGACCAGCAGCTGTCGGCAGGCCGCCTCCGAGCGGCCCACCGCCGAGGCGATCTCCTCGAAGCCGAAGGCGAAGACCTCCCGCAGCACGAACACCGACCGTTCCAGCGGGCTGAGCCGTTCCAGGAGCAGCAGCGCCGCCATCGACACCGAGTCGGCCAACTCGGCCGCGCGTTCCGGGTCCTCGTAGGGATCGTTCAGCAGTGGCTCGGGCAGCCACGTGCCGGCGTACGTCTCCCGTCTCACCCGGGCGGAGCGCAGCACGTCGATCGAGACACGGGTCACCGCGGCCGACAGGAACGCCTTGACCGAGACGGGCCGCGTCGTCGAGGCGTCGAAGCGCAGCCACGTCTCCTGGACCGCGTCCTCCGCCTCGCCCACGCTGCCCAGAATGCGGTACGCGATCGAGAACAGCAGCGGCCGCAGCTCCTCGAACTCCTCGACCTTGCTCACGCGTTCTCCCCCTTGTGGTTCTTGCAGTCCTTGACCCGGCAGCGAGGCCCGTGCCGGCAAGGCATCCTTCGATGATCACCCAATACGTGGGCGGCCGGCGGTTCAGTGGAACTGGCCGGCCACGTAGTCTCCGGCGGGCTGCTGGGTGATGACGTTCAGCCGGTTCACCGTGTTCATGAACGAGACCAGGATGACCAGGGCGGTGAGCTGCTCGTCGTCGTAGTGCTGCGCGGCGCGGGCCCAGACCTCGTCGCCGACCCCGCCGGCCCCGTCCGCGACCCGGGTTCCCTGTTCCGCCAGTTCGAGGGCGGCCCGCTCGGCCTCGGTGAAGACCGTCGCCTCCCGCCACGCCGTCACCAGAGCGAGCCGCACCGCCGTCTCGCCGGCGGCCGCGGCGTCCTTGGTGTGCATGTCGATGCAGACCGCGCACCCGTTGATCTGGCTCACCCGCAGGGCCACCAGCTCCTGCGTGGCGGCCGGCAGGGGCGACTCCTTGAGCGCCTTCCCGGCCGACATGAAGTACTTGATGGCCTTGCCGGCGATCGGGCTGGCGAAGTAGTTCAGTCGCGCGTCCATGGTGTGCTCCTCCGTGCTCGGTTGGGACCTCACCCACGAGACGAGACAGCCCGCGCCACTGTGACACGCCAGGATGTGACCTGAGTCTCTCCAAGGGCAGCGTCGAGTGGTGTGCGGAAGTGGGCTCCTCCTGGCAGGAGGTGCCCCCGTC
>NZ_JBEXDZ010000160.1:0-22564 GCF_040606085.1 Streptomyces sp. NPDC005485
TGGTGTCGTCCACGACATCCCACTCACCGTCGGCGAGCGCCGCGAGCCCGTCCGGCGTGGTGCGGTCGCCGAGCAACGACCGCACACCCGCCGGAGGTTCGTGCCGGCCCCGGTGGAAGACGGTCACGTCCCAGCCCCTGGCGAGGGCCGCCTCGACGACGGCAGGCCCCACGAACCCCGTACCGCCCAGCATCAGAAGTCTCATACGCCGACTCTGCCCGGACGCCGGGCGGCACGGAACGGGGTTCTGCTGACAGAAGATCCGCCGAGGCCGGCGCGACGGTCAGCGCCCGGTCGGCGGCGCGTACTTGTAGCCGACCCGGCGCACCGTCTGGATCGTCTGCCGGTGCTGCGCGCCGAGCTTGCGCCGCAGCCGCGCGACATGGACGTCGACGGTCCGGCCGTCGCCCACGTGCCCGTAGCCCCACACCGTGGTGACCAACTGGTCCCGGGTGTGCACCCGGTGCGGGTGCGCGACGAGATGCGCGAGCAGCTCGAACTCCAGGTAGGTGAGGTCGAGCGGAACCCCGTCGACCCGGGCGGTGCGCCGCACGGTGTCGACGTCCACGAGCGGGTCATCGCTGTCGGCGGCCTCCGGCGACCCGGGTGCCTCGGGCAGGTCGGGGACGCCGAACGGCAGCAGGGTCTGCTGGTCGGCAGGTACGAGCACCAGGTAGCCGATCATCGGCGGCCGGCCCGGCAGTACCGGCAGGGAGTGCTGGGGTGCGGGCAGCCAAGTGGCGCCCGGCGGAAGGAAGTCGGCGACATCGACCACCTCGTCCCGGTCCACGGCGCGCAGTCGGTGGCGTCCGGAGACGGCAGGTGCGGCGGGGGCGGGGGCGGTCGCGACGGACGAGAAGGAACGGGGGTTCGCCATGAGAGGTCAGCTCTTTCGCGCGAGGAGTTCGTCGGGAGAGCCGACGACCGCGAGTTCGTGGTCGGGGTCGTCGGGGACGTACGTCGTGCGCGCGGGCCGAAGGCCGGGGGTGTACGGCTTTAGAGGGCCGGCGCGTTCATCGCGCGACAACACACCCGGTCGAAGTCGTGGTGCTGACGGGAAGGCCAGAACGGCTCAAGGTCATGGCGACCCGTCGCGGTGCGGTTCTGGAAGCCGGTCATGAGCCCATTGAAGCAGAAGCGGGAGCCGGACAGGAGAGTCCTCTCACTGGTCGGACGCCCTTGGACGCCGACAACGCGAAGGGGCGCCCACCACAGCGGTGGACGCCCCTCGGGGAAGTGCGGTGCGGATCAGACCTGACCGGCCTTCTCCAGCGCGGTGCAGCAGGTGTCGACGATCAGCCGCGTCACGACGTACGGGTCGACGTTCGCGTTCGGACGGCGGTCCTCGATGTAGCCCTTGCCGTCCTTCTCGACCTGCCACGGGATACGGACCGAGGCGCCGCGGTTGGAGACGCCGTAGGAGTACTCGTTCCACGGGGCGGTCTCGTGCAGGCCCGTCAGGCGGTCGTCGATGCCGGCGCCGTAGTTCTTGACGTGGTCCATCGGCTTGGAGCCCTCGCCGAGCGACTCGCACGCGGTGATGATCGCGTCGTAGCCCTCGCGCATCGCCTTCGTGGAGAAGTTGGTGTGCGCGCCCGCGCCGTTCCAGTCGCCCTTCACTGGCTTCGGGTCCAGCGTCGCGGAGACGCCGAAGTCCTCGGCGGTGCGGTAGAGCAGCCAGCGCGCGACCCACAGCTGGTCGGAGACCTCCAGCGGCGCCAGCGGGCCGACCTGGAACTCCCACTGGCCGGGCATGACCTCGGCGTTGATGCCGGAGATGCCGAGGCCCGCGGCGAGACAGTTCTCCAGGTGCGCCTCGACGACGTCACGGCCGAAGATCTCGTCCGAGCCGACACCGCAGTAGTAGCCGCCCTGCGCGGCCGGGAAGCCGCCCTCGGGGAAGCCGAGCGGGCGCGCGCCCTTGAAGAAGGTGTACTCCTGCTCGATGCCGAAGATCGGCTTCTGGGAGCCGAACCTCTCCTCGACCTCGGCCAGCGCGGCACGCGTGTTGGACTCGTGCGGCGTCATGTCGATGTTGAGGACCTCGCACATGACGAGGACGTCGTCGCCACCGCGAATCGGGTCCGGGTAGACGGCGACCGGCTTGAGTACGCGGTCCGAGGCGTGCCCCTCGGCCTGGTTCGTGGAGGACCCGTCGAAGCCCCAGATCGGCAGCTCGGCACCCTTGGCGTCGTCGCTCAGTATCTTCGTCTTCGAGCGGAGCTTGGCCGTCGGCTCGGTGCCGTCGATCCAGATGTACTCAGCCTTGAAGGTCACGGGGCCACATCCTTCGGGGTGGGTCTATGCGCACTTGCGGGTGCTGCGGCGCTACGGCACTGGGGCACCGCCGGGGTTACCCGCACCCTGTCAACGGGCGGTTTCCCGATCATTGCTCGAATGTGAACCCCGTGTTACCTGGTGCCGGTGTGCTGCGACTCACTCACTGAGAGCGGGCACGCCTGTGTCCGCGCTGTGCGAAGAAGCCGTTCGCAGATGCAGAGCGCGAAGCGGCGAGACGGCTTGTGTCCGTGGGCGGGCGCTCGTATGCGATGGGGTTGCGGGGGCCGACGGGACCGACCGGAGTCGGCGGAGGTCGGCGCGGCCCACGCGGGTCACTGGCGGCTCATGAGCCTTCGGCCCCGACTTCCGCTGCTCCTGCTCCTGCGTCTGCGCCTTCGCCCTCGCCGTCGGACGCCGCGGCTTCCCGTACGCCGGCCAGGAAACCGCGCACCGCCGCAAGCTGCCGCTCGTCGTATCCGTCGAGCAGTTCCATGGACCGGCCGATCAGCGGCCCGAAGAAGTCCCACCCCAGCGCGACCGCCCGCTCGTCGACCTCGACGAGCACGCGCCGCCGGTCCCGTTCGTCCCGTACGCGCCGCACATGCCCGGCCCGCTCCAGCCGGTCGACGAGCGCCGTGGTCCCGGCCGAGTTGAGCCCGAGCAGCGAACCGAGCCGCCCTGCGGTCATCGCCGTACCGTCCCGGCGGGCGTCCATGAGTGCGATCAGAGCCCGTACGTCGGTGGGGTGCATGCCGTTGAGCTGTGCGAACCGGGCGCTGTGCAGGCCGAGTTCGACGGCCGCCGCGCGCAGCAGATGAACGATCTCCATCCGCGATTCCTGGTTCGTCATGCCCGGCCTCCGTTAGTATCTCGCTCACCGTGTATCTCGCTCACCGAGATAATAGGGGAGAGTGACATGAGCGTTCGCAGCACGTACGACGCGGCCGGGTTCGGGGCGGCGTACGAGAAGGTCATGGCCGGGTGGCCGGCGGACCGGGAGGCGGTGACGGTCGCGACGCCGTTCGGCGCGACGCGGGTGAACGTGTGCGGTCCGCACGACGGGCCCCCGCTCCTGCTCCTGCCCGGCGGCGACGGCGGGACCTCGGCCTCCTGGTCCGCCCAGGCCGCCGCCCTCGCCCGCACACACCGCGTCCACGCCGTCGACCTGATCGGCCGCCCGGGCCACAGCGTTCCGGCCACCGACCGCCCCCTGCGTACGGTGGCCGACCTGACGTCCTGGCTGGACGCGCTGCTCGACGGCATCGGCGCCGATACCGTCGACCTCGGCGGGCACTCCTACGGCGGCTGGATCGCCCTCCACTACGCACTGCACGCGCCCACCCGCGTTCGCCGCCTGTTCCTCCTTGATCCGACCGGGTGCTTCGCCGGATTCAAGGCGGCGTACCTGACGCGCGCCCTGCCGATGCTGCTGCGGCCCTCGCCCGCACGGGTCCGGGCCTTCCTGGAGTGGGAGACCGGGGGAGTACCCCTGGACCCCGACTGGCTCCGACTCCAGGAAGCGGCCGCCGGCTACCCCTCCGTGAAGCCGGTGACCGGTCCGCGACCGGCGCGCGAGGCGCTGCGCACGCTCGACATGCCGGTCCTGCTGCTTCTGGCCGGAAACAGCAGGACCCATGACGCTCGCCGCGTGGCGACCCGGGCGGCCGGGATGCTGCCGCGAGCGGAGACCGACGTCCTGCCGGGCGCCTCCCACCACTCACTGCCGCACACCGTGCCGCCCGGGCTCAATCGCCGCCTGGCGGACTTTCTCGGCCGGTGAGTGTCACCCCACCTTCTCGATCAGGGCCCGGCGGATCAGGAACTTGCCGGGCTCCCGGACCTGCTCGAAGGCCGCGTTGTTGAGCAGCGCGCAGCTTCCGGAGGTCGAAGTGACCTCCACCGTCGTGGACTTGTTGTTGTCCAGGTTGGTGACCCGCAGCTTCGTTCCCTTCGCGAACTGGTTGCTGGACGCGGCCGGGGCGCCGCCCTCGCCGGAGAGGGTGACAGTGGAGCCGTTGCAGACCTGCTGACCGCTCGCGGCGCCGCCGTTTGCGTTCCCGTTGTTCGCGGGAGCGGTCTGGGCCGGGGCCGTCTGGGCGGGATTCGTCTGGGCGGGCGCGGTCTGTGCAGGTGCGGCGGTCGAGGGCTGCGTGGCCTGGGAGTCCTGAGCCGACTCCCCAACCGTGCACCCGGACGCCTTCTGCTGCACCTTGATCTGGGCGATGACCGCCTCGCGGTTGGCGATCCGCGCCTGCGACTGGGCGTCGGGCGTGGCCCGTTGACCGTCGATGAACTTCTGGTTGTTGCCGAGCGCGGTGGCCAGTCCCAGGCAGACGGTCGAATCCTGCGAGCTTTTGGTGACCGGCGCCGCGTTGGAGGTGGCCGCCATGGCGAACGCACCACCACCGGCCACCGCCGCGGCACTGACCAGCAGCGCGAGCTTCTTCTTGGGACTGAGAGTTCTCCTACGCGACATGCGCGCCTCCTGTCCCCGGCCGCCACCGTTGGCGGCCGGACGCGTTCCGTACGCCGCTATGTACGAGATACCGAACAGAGTTACTCAAGAGTTTCAGGAGTCGCTCAAGTAACGTAGGTCACAGGAGAGTTGAAGATCGTCGGCCGCCCCGACGAGCCGACGAGTCGACGACCGAACCGATCACCGTCCCGACTACCGGGACATGGCCTCCCGTACGGCTTCCTCCGTGCGGCCCACGACCGCCGTGCCGTCCTGCGCGGTGATGATGGGCCGCTGGATCAGCTTGGGGTGCTCGGCCAACGCCCGCACCCACCGCTCGCGCGCATCGTCGTCCCGGGCCCACTCCTTGACACCGAGCTCCTTGGCGACGGCCTCCTCGGTGCGTGTGATGTCCCACGGCTCCAGGCCGAGCCGCTCCAGCACCTCGCGGATCTCGTCCTCGCTCGGTACGTCCTCCAGGTACCGGCGCACGGTGTACGAGGCGCCTTCGGCGTCCAGCAGGGTGAGGGCGCTGCGGCACTTCGAACAGGCCGGGTTGATCCAGATCTCCATGTCGCACACGTTACGTGAGACCCCTCTGCTCCCGGGTGTCACGGCCCCCTGAAAGCCCTTGTGGCCAGCGGCTTTTGTCAGTGCCTGGCAGTAGAATAGAAGCAGTGTTCGAGGGTGTCGCCGGGTGGTCCGGACGGCGCCCTGACCGCGACAGGAGGATGCCTGTGCCCGCTGCCGCACTGAAGCCGAAGCCGACCCAGTCCACGTCCAGGAGGGCGGTCCTGCTGGACCTGCCGTACGAGCCGGTCGAGAAGCGTCCGCTGCCGCCGGGGCGGCCTCGTGACTGGTACGTCACGCACAACCGCCGCCTCAAGGCGATGCGGCTTGCCATCGCTCTGCTCGACACCGGGGTGTATGTCCCGAACCAGGCTCGCAACGAGACGATACGCAGTACCGCGGAGCTGATCGGTGTCCATCCGCCGTCGGACACCACCTGCCACATGGTCCGCGCCCTGCTGCGCTACTCCCGCTGAGCCCCCTCCGCCGGGCCCCTCCTCCAGAGGCGCCCGGCGGACCAACAACCTCACCCTCGTTCGAACGCTCACCCCGGGGTGGGTCACGCAGCCCGGCGTTCACGGGGTGCCGCTGCGCCCACCCGTGCCGCCCCTATCGGCACGATTGCCCGCAGAAACGTGGCTCCGCCGGCCCCCCCGGCGTCACACGCACCCCCTGCGACAGGCGCCCCCGCCCCACCTCAAGACCCCACCCCCGCAACCAACTCCCGCTCCAGCGGAGTCCGGAACCGTGGAGTGACCCGCGTCGCCCCCACCCACCCCGCCAGCCGAGCAGCCTCCGCAGAGATGGCCGCCTCTGCTTCCCGGCCGACCCCCGCCGCATCAAGGAGCCGCCACACGATCTCGCCGTCGGCCCGCTGCGCCCATCCGCCGACCACGCGACCGTCCCACCACACCGTGGGCCCCACGTTCCCGCTGCCGTCGAACAGGGAACCCCGCAGAGAGGGTGCCAGGAACCAGTCGCGGTCCTGCCACCCCATGGCCGTGGGGTCGAGCCCGGGCAGCAGCGCGGCCCAGGGCTCGGCGGGCCCCGCGACCGGCTCGGCGTCGCCCTCCGCGACGTACCCCGTCACCCCACCGTCGAGCGAGACGGCCACCGCCCCCACGGCGGCCAGCGCACGCCGTACCTCCGTAACCCGCCACCCCGTCCACCACTTCAGGTCCGCCTCGGTCGCGGGCCCGCACGCGGTCAGCCATCGCCGCAGCAGCTCCGACTGCGCCTCGCCGACGGGCAGTTCGGGATGCGGCGGAGCCACCGCCCAGCGGAACTGGGTAGAGGTCCACGACCCCAGCGGACGCCCCCGCACGACCCGCCCCTCGACGCCGAGCACCCGCATCAGCCTGGACGACACGGATTGCGGGCTCTCGTAGCTCTTGCCGGCGCCGTAGGTGAACTGCTCCCTCAACCGCGGCTCGTCCTCGGTGAGTTCGTTCACCGTGGCCTGCCCGCGCCGGGCCAGCGCGGCGAGCGCGGACGTCTCCACCTCCGCGAGCCACTCCGGGGTCAGCCGCCCGCCGCTGCCGGTCACGATGTCCTTCAGCAGCCCGGCACGGGCCTTCGCGGCGATGGCGAGCCCGGTCGACGCGTGCACGACGGCGGCCAGTTCGGTCGGGAAGACGAACACGGTGTGCCGCATGCCGTGCATCCGCACCAGCGTCCGGTCCTCGTAGAGCGCCCGCTCGACCTCCGTCACGGTCTTGCCGGGCTCGGCGAGCCGCGCGCCCACCGCCAGGTACACCGTCGCCGGATCGGTCCCGTGCAGCGCGACCAGCGACGCGGCGACGTCCTCGGGGCCCGCCGCTCGTGCCGCCCCCGCGAGCCGCTGCCGCAGCGCGAGCCGCCCCCGCCGCTCCGCCACCCCCACGTGCCGCTGCTTCCCACTCACTCAGCCACCACCTGTTTTGTCACCTTCGCATCTCCCACCGAATGCACTCTCATCGAACGCCCTCCCGCCCGTCCCGTCACCCGATCGCCGTACCCGGCATGCGCACCACCCACCCCACCACCTTGACTGATACGACCAGGGAAGGGCGGTAACGGCGGCAGAGGCGGGAACCCCATGACGAACGGCCGGCGATACACGAGACCGACCCCATGACGACCCCCACCGACCGAGCCGCCCAGGGAAAGGCCGCCCGCAAGCGCGTCCCCCGTTCCGCCCACGGCACCTGGATACCGTCCGTGGACCGCCCCGACCCCGTCGCCGTACTGGAACGGCAGGGCAGGGACCGCCTCCAGGAGCTGCTGCCGATCCGCTACGGCCGGATGGGCGCCTCCCCGTTCGCGTTCCTGCGCGGAGCCGCCGCCGTCATGGCGGAGGACCTCGCCGCGCAGCCCCACACGGGCCTGACCGTGCAGCTCTGCGGCGACGCGCACCTGCTCAACTTCGGCCTGTACGCCTCCCCGGAACGCAATCTGCTCTTCGACCTCAACGACTTCGACGAGACGTATCCGGGCCCGTTCGAATGGGACGTGAAACGGCTCGCGGCCAGCGTCGCGGTGGCGGCGCGCGAGAACGGGCACTCGGACAGCCAGGTGCACCGCGCGGCGCGGGAGGCGGCGGCCGCGTACCGCAAGAGCATGCGGCGGCTGGCCGGACAGGGCGAACTGGCCGTCTGGTACGAGCGCATCGACACCGACCACCTGCTCCCGCTGGTCCGCGCCGGCCACCGTCGCAGGCGCGTGGAGTCGACGCTCACCCGCGCCCGCCGCCGTACCAGCCTGCACGCGCTCGGGAAACTCACCGAGACCGTCGACGGCCGGCGCCGTATCGTCCACGACCCGCCGCTGCTGGAACCCGCCGGAGCCCCCGACATGGCGGTGCTCCGCAAGAGCTTCAGTGACTACCGCTCCACCCTCTCCGAGGAGCGCCGCCTGCTCCTGGACCGCTACCGCTTCGTGGACGCGGCCCGCAAGGTCGTCGGTGTGGGCAGCGTCGGCACCCGCTGCTTCGTCGTGCTGCTCACCGGACGGGACGCGGACGACCCGCTGTTCCTGCAGATCAAGGAAGCGCGCCGGTCCGTACTGGAAGCGCATCTGCCGACCGGCCCGTACGTCCATCCCGGGCACCGCGTGGTCGCGGGTCAGCGGCTGCTGCAGGCGGCGAGCGACATCTTCCTCGGCTGGATGACCGGGCCGCAGGGCCGGGCGTTCTACTGGCGTCAACTGCGCGACATGAAGGGCTCGGTGGACGTCGCGGGCATGACGCCGGACCGCCTCGTCCAGTACGCCCGGCTCTGCGGCACCGCCCTGTCGCGCGCGCACGCCCGCTCGGGCGACCGGATCGCCGTCGCCGCGTACCTGGGCGGCGCCGACACCTTCGAGTGCTCCGTCGCGGACTTCGCCCTGCGGTACGCCGACCAGAACGCCGCGGACCACGCGACGCTGGGCGCGGCGGTGGCGGCTGGCGTGGTGACGGCGGCACCGGGTGTGTGAGCCGCTCCGGTCACCGGGCAGTCGGGTGGACCACGTGGGCGACCGCGTGAACCGCGTGGGCGGCGCTACGCTCCGTACATGACGGCTGAAACGTCCGATCCGGGTCAGGCGGAACAGTACGCGGTGGTGGCGATCGCCTCGTCCGCGGGCGGCATTCACGCACTGATCGAGGTGCTCGGCGCCCTCGACGCCGACTTCCCGGTCCCGGTGCTCGTCGTCCAGCATCTCGATCCGCGCCACCGCACGGTGATCGCGGAGATCCTCGCCCGTCGCACCCCGCTCGACGTGAAGCTCGCGGAGGCCGGTGAACGCGCCGCCCCGGGCACCATCTACATCGCGCCGCCCAACCGTCACCTCCTGGTGAGCGCGGACGGTGTGCTGACCTTGTCCGACAGCGAACTCGTCCACTTCGTGCGCCCCTCCGCCGACCTCCTCTTCGAGTCCCTCGCGGGCGCCTTCGGGCCCCGCGCGATCGCCTGCGTGCTGACCGGCTCGGGCAGCGACGGAGCGATGGGCGTGGATGCCGTGAAGTCGCGCGGCGGCACCGTCATCGCGCAGGACCCGGCCTCGGCGGAGTTCAGAGGCATGCCGGAGGCAGCCGTGGGTACGCGAGCAGTGGACTTCGTGCTACCTCTGGAGGAGATCCCCGCGGTGATCCGCGGGCTGGTGGAGACCGAGAGGCAATGAGGCGGTAATGAGTTACGTGCAGGAAGTCGAATCGGACGAGGAGTTGGAGAGTCTCCTCGGCTTTCTGCGGGACGCGCGCGGATTCGACTTCACCGGCTACAAGCGATCCACGCTGGGGCGGCGCATCCGCAAGCGCATGGCCGAGGTGGACGTCGCCTCGTACCCCGACTACCGCGACCGCCTGGAGACGGACTCGGGTGAGTTCAACGCCCTCTTCAACACCATCCTGATCAACGTCACCTCCGTTTTCCGCGACCCCGACGCCTGGACCTTCCTGCAGCGCGAGGTGGTCCCCGAGGTCATCGCGCAGCGGGAGCCCGACGAGGAGATCCGGGTGTGGAGCGCGGGTTGCTCCAGCGGCGAGGAGGCGTACTCGCTGGCGATCATGTTCGCGGAGGCCCTCGGCAACGAGGAGGCCATGAGCCGCGTCAAGATCTACGGTACGGACGTCGACGAGGAGGCCCTCAGGGAGGCCCGCTCGGGTCTCTACTCGGCCAAGGCCCTCGAACCGCTCTCCGTGGAGTTGCGCGACAAGTACTTCGAGTGCAACGGCGCCCGGTTCAGCTTCCGCTCCGATCTGCGCCGCCGGGTCATCTTCGGCCGTCACGACATCACCCGCGACGCCCCGATCTCCCGGCTCGACCTGCTGGTCTGCCGCAACACGCTGATGTACTTCAACGTCGAGGCGCAGACGCAGATCATCGACCGTTTCCACTTCGCACTGCGCGAGGACGGCTTCCTCTTCCTCGGCAAGGCCGAAATGCTGCTCAACGACTCGGACAGATTCGATGTGGCGAGCATGCGGCAGCGGGTGTTCCGCCGCCGTCCGGGGGCCGGGGGACCGCCGTACCCGCCGAGCACGGTGAAGATCAGGGCGGGCATGGGTGCCGAGCTGCAGACCGCGGTCCGCACCCGCCACCTGCGCGACCTGATCCTCGACGCGATTCCGGGCGCTGTGCTGGCCATCGACGCCGAGGGCATGGTGGTCCTCGTCAACGGCCATGCCCGCACACAGTTCGGTCTCGCCGAGGGCGATCTCGGGCGCCCCTTCCAGGACCTGGAGATCTCCTACCGGCCGGTGGAGCTGCGCTCGCTGATCGAGCAGGCCACGCACGAACGCCGCACGCTGCGGATCAACGCCGCCGAGCGCCACATCGGCGAGGAGGTCCAGAACTTCGACATCCTCATCCAGCCGCTCATCAGCCCCACCGGCCTGCCCATCGGCACCACCGTCACCTTCACCGACGTCACGGTCGCGACCCAGCTCAAGGCCGAGGTCAAGCGGGTACGGGAGGACCTGGAGACGGCGTACGAGGAACTCCAGTCCACCAATGAGGAGTTGGAGACAACGAACGAGGAACTTCAGTCCAGCATCGAGGAACTGGAGACCACCAACGAGGAACTCCAGTCCACCAACGAGGAGTTGGAGACGACCAACGAGGAACTCCAGTCGGGCAACGAAGAACTGGAGACCATGAACGAGGAGATGCGGGTCCGCACCGAGGAGCTGGACGAGACCCGCGCCTTTCTCGACGGCGTGCTGTCCAGCATCGGGGCCGGAGTCGTCGTCCTCGACCGGGACCTGAAGGTCAAGAGCTGGAACACCGGTGCCATCGACATGTGGGGCCTGCGCTCCGACGAGGTTCTCGACCAGTCCTTCTTCGGCCTCGATTTCGGACTGCCCGCGGAGGCGCTGCGCGATGTGATCCTCAAGTGCCTCGACACCGGGCAGCGCGCCGTTCCCCTGTACGTCGCGGCCGTGAACCGGATCGGCAAGACTCTGACCTGCGCCGTTCGCTGCAGCCCGTACGAGGGGCATCGCGGCGGCGTGGTCCTGCTGATGGAAGAGAGCCGGAACGGCGCTTCCGGATGACCCGGCCGGGCGTACGATGCGGGCATGTACTCCAGTGGGAGTTCATCACACTCTGAATCGGCGTCGGTGGTCCGGCGCCGGGCCGCTCTCGCACGTGAGCGCGAGGCGCGGGAGATCGACGCGGCCGAGCGCCAGGAACGGCTGGCCAAGGTCACCGGAGTGGCCCTCCATGTACGCCTCGCCGGAGTGCATCGCAGGTCGGCGGCCTGCCACCGCACCGCGGCCGAGCTGCATGAGGACTATGCCCGCCTGCTGGCCTCCTGGGAACGAGGCCGCGGGGCGCCGCCCCGCTTCATGACCGGAGTCGCCGCGGCCTGCGGTACGCGGAGCGCGGCCGTCACCTTCACGGGTTCCGACCACAGTCAGCTCGCGGTTGCCGCGTCGAATGATCAGGCCCGTGCCGCACAGGAACTGGAGTTCGTCCTCGGGGAGGGGCCGACCAGGGACGCCATGGTCCGGCACCGCACGGTGAAGGCGTCCGGAGCGCTGCTGCGCGCCCGCTGGCCCGGGTACGGGCCCGAGGCCGAGGAGCTGGGGATCAAGGAAGTGGTCGCCGTGCCGCTCACACTGCGGGACAGCTGTCTCGGCTCCCTGACCGTCTTCGACCCGGGTCCCGGCCTCACGGCCGACTTCGCGGACATCGCCGAGGCGCTGACGCGCACCATGGTCTCCGGCCCGCAGGCCGATCCCGAGTTCTACGGAGGCGTCGACCATCGCGCCGTCGTCCACCAGGCGGCCGGCATGGTCTCCGTCCAGGCGGCCTGTCCGGTGGCCGACGCCCTGGAAATCATCAAAGCCCGTGCCTTCAGCGAGGGTGAACCCGTGCAGGACGTGGCGGCGCGCATCGTCCACGGAGAGCTGCGTCTCGGCTGAGCCTGCGGCGGCGTCCACTCCCCGAGACGAGGTGTCCGATCCTCCGAACGGCTCACCCCGGGGGCCGGAAGTGGAGAAACTGGGCACAAGAACCGGAACTTCTGCGAGTGGCAGACATCCGAAAGGAGCGGGAGCCTCATGACCACGCCCTTTGCGCCGCAGCGGCTGGCGCGAGCGTTTGTCGAACTCGCCGGCGCAACCCTGGGCGAACCCTCCGACCCGTCCCGCGTGCTCGCGACGCTGGCGTCCCACGGCACGGACCTGCTGGGCTGCTGCGCGGCGATGGCCCGATACGCTCCCGACGGGCCGGACTTCGCGCAACTGGCGGGCACGGACGAGCGGTTGCGGCAACTGGAGCAGGACGCCCTGCAGTGGGGCGAGGGGCCCGGGCACGATGCGCAGACCACCGGCCGCACGGTGCCGGACGCGGCCATCGACGGCGACCATGGAACCGGGAGAGCCTGGCCGCGCTACGCACCGCGCGCCCTGGCCCTCGGCTACCGCAGAGCCGCCGCCTTCCCGATGATCACCGACACCGGTGGCGAGGAGGCCGCGGGAGCTCTGGTCCTCCTCTGCACCTCCGATGAGCCGATCTCCGCCGAGGTGCTGGACCTCGGCCAGTCGCTCACCGACGCCGCCGCCTTCGCCCTGGCCCAGGAGCGCGAGGTGCGTGAGAGCCGCGCCCTGGCCGAGCAGCTGGGGCAGGCCCTGACCAGCCGGGTCGTCATCGAACAGGCCAAGGGTGTGCTCGCGGCCGGCCTCTCCGTCTCCGTCGACGACGCCTTCGCCCGCTTGCGCGGCCATGCCCGCGCACACCGGCGCCGCCTGCCGGAGGTGGCCCAGGAGGTGGTCGACGGCCGGCTGGACCTGACAGGGGACGAGGACCTGTCGGCCGCAAGGCGACAGCCGGCAGGCCGCAGGACGACCGCTAACCGGCCGGAACAGGAAGGCGGTCGCTGAGCACGGTGTCCACGAACCGGCGCCGGTCGTCGGCGTGTTCGTACAGCCACAGGCCCACCATGTGCTCCGCGTCCGGCAGTTCGAACCGGGTGAACCGGGCGCGGGCGCTGAGTGAGTCCTGCACGGCCTCGGTCACGGCGGGCGGGATGACGGCGTCCGTACCCGGCACGGCCAGCACGGCGCGTCCCGCGTACGTTCGCAGTACGTCGAGCGCCGGAGCCGCGCGCCAGCTGTCCGGCGTACGGATGATGTCGCTGAACCGCCCCTGTCCGTCACCGAACTTCACCGGCCAGGCCTCGGCCGCGTACACGGCGGGTGCGCACAGTCCGAGTGCCGCCACCCGCTGCCCGTAGTGGCCGGCGAGGTCGGCGACGGTCTGGCCGCTCATGCTGAACCCGACAAGGATCAGCGGCCCCCCGGCCGTGACCCGGGCGTCGATGACGGCGACGGCCTGCTCGAAGCGCCGTCGCAGACTCAACTCGCCCAGCGCACCCGAGCTTTCGCCGTGTCCCGAGAAGTCGAAGGCGATGCCCCGGCAGCCGCGGGCGACGAAGTCCTGGAGCAGCGGGATCAGCCGCTCCTTGCTGCCGATGCCCGCGCCGTGCAGCAGGACGACGGTGGCCGCCCGGCCACCGTCGTCGTCACCGCTGTCCACCCCTTTGAGTAGTTCACCGTCGTGGGCGTGCGCGAAGGAGAAGAGCTCACTCATGAGCCCATTCACTCATGCCTTCGGTGCCTGTGCGGCGGCGATCGCCTCGCGCAGCGCGTCCTCCTGCTCCTGGCTCAGTGACGTCTGCACCAACTGGCCGCCGTATGCTGCGAGTTGGGGGATGACCTTGTCGCCGGCCGCCTGCTTGACCAGGAGGAAGAGCGCGGCGGCGCCGGGGCGCAGGTTCTGGCTGAGGTCCTTCATGAAGTCGTCGTTGATGCCGGTGTCCGTGACCGCGCCCCCGGCGGCACCGGCCGCGGCGCCCACCGCCGCGCCGAGCAGCGGCGCCAGGAAGAGCAGCCCGATGACCCCGCCCCACAGTGCGCCTCCGGCCGCGCCCGTCGCCGTATGGTTGACGGCCTGGTGCAGTTTGATCTTCCCGTCCGCGTGCCGTTCGACGACCACCGCGTCCTCCAGCTCGACGAGGTGCTCCTTGGTCAGGGCGAAGACCTTCTCGCGCACCTGGTTGGCGGTGGCGAGGTCGTCGTAGGCGACGACGAAGAGATTGCTCATGCGGGACACCCCTTATGTCGGCTTTGTGTCAACCTATAGCGCTCCGGGAAAGGGTGCAGCCGGGGAAAACGAGGTGCGCGGATCCGGGCGCCGTCCCTACGCTGAAAGCACGCTCCAGAGCTTCCGGGGACCGCTTCCCGCCGGACAGGCATCAGTTGGCGGTCTCGGGGCTACTCTCTACGCACCGACGGACGGTCGCCCACCCCCAGCGCCCCGTCGGTACATCATCAAGACCAGTCGTCCACGCTCCCAAGGAGTCCCGTCATGGGCACCTTGTTCATTTCCGCGACCGTGATCCTCGTTCTCTTAGGGTTCAACAACCACGTCCTCTGGCTCGCGGCGGCAGCAGTCCTCTTCCTGTACACCCGCTACGGCCGCACCGGGGGCAGCGGTGCGGCGGCACCCTCGTCAGGAGGCGGGGGCGCGTCGGGACCGGCGATGCCCTCCAGCTATCGCGCGTACCGCGACCGCCGCGACCGGCAGGCCAGGTGGGAGCGCCGCTACCGCCGCGAACGCCCCCTGGAGGCCCGCCGCCAGGACCGCACGTAGTAACCCCTCGTCAGGGGCCTGAGGGCAGCAGGGGCCGTACGGCCTCACAGTCCCGGCGCGCCCCAGATCGGGAACCAGCGGCTCAGGTCCTGCTCGATCCGCAGGTCATCGGCGAGCACCGCCTTGACCTGCAGTTCGAGTGCGTTGTCCCGCCGCTGGTTCCCCTCGGGCACCGGGGCGAAGGGGTAGAACGTGCCGCGCTTGTAGAGGTAGACGAGCCCGAGCCGCCGCCGTGCGCCGGCCGGGCCCGTCTCGAAAGCCGCCACCGAGCAGAGCAGCTGCGGCCCGAAGCCGCTGCCCTCCAGCGCGCTGTTGACCGCGTGCAGATCGCTCACCAGGGCGGGCAGGTCGTCGGGCGCCCGGCGCGAGACCAGCCATGAGTACCCGTACTCGTCCCGGTCGACCTGCACCGGTGGCCCGGTCCGCTCGGCGTCCGCGTCGAGCAGCGCCTGCACCTCCTCGTGCGCCTGGGCGAAGGCCTGGCCCTCGACGCTCGCGAAACACACCGCACCCGTGCCGGTCGGCGTGAAGCCGGCGGCGGCCTCCAGGGTCACCGCGGCCGACGGCAGCCCGAAGAGCTGGTCGAGGTCCGGCTGGGCGGGGCGCGTACGGCCGAGCAGAATGTCCAGGAACCCCATGCTCAGCCGGCCTTCCCGGGCGCGGCAGCCTCACCCAACTCGGCCGAGATGTGCGCGAGTTGATCGAGCCGCTGCTCCAGGCTCGGGTGGGTGGAGAAGTACCGCTCGATGCCGGGCGTCCGGCCCAGGGCGGGCGTGAAGTAGAAGGCGTTGAAGGCCTGCGCCGTGCGCAGGTCCTTCGTCGGGATCCGCGCGATGTCCCCGGACACCTTGGTCAGCGCGGAGGCCAGCGCCGAGGGCCGCCCGGTAAGCATGGCCGCGGCCCGGTCGGCGGCCAGCTCGCGATACCGGGACAGCGCCCGGATCAGCAGGAAACTGAGCGCGTACACGGCGGCCGAGACCGCCATCACGACCATGAAGACCGCCATCGTGTTCTGGTCCTTGCGGCCCCGCCCGCCGAACAGCTGCGAGTAGAACGCGAACCGCACGATCAGCCCGGCGATCACCCCGAGGAACGACGCCACGGTGATCACGGCGACATCCTTGTGCGCCACGTGCGACAGCTCGTGCGCGAGCACACCCTCCAGCTCGTCCGGCTCCAGCCGGCGCAGCAGCCCCGTGGTCACGCACAGCACCGCGTGATCGGCGTTGCGTCCGGTCGCGAACGCGTTCGGCATGTCCACGTCGGAGACGGCGACGAGCGGCTTCGGCATGTCGGCGACGGCACACAGCCGGTCGACGACGCCGTGCAGCTGCTCGTACTCCTCCCGCTCCACGATCCGCCCGTGCATCGCGTACAGCGCGATCCGGTCGGAGAACCAGTACTGCGCGCCGAGGAACGCCGCCGCGACGACCACGACCAGCACCCAGGACTTCAGCAACACGATCAACGCGGCGACGAAGGCCACGTACAGCAATCCGAGCAGGAACAGCGTGACCGTCATGCGCACGGTCAGTCGCGGATCGCTCCGGAACCGGTTCTGCATCTGCACCACCCCGCGGTATCACTCCGCACTCGGGCACTCGTCCCGATGTCCAGTGTGCACCTGCGGTCTCCCATGAACCGGTCCCGTTCGGCCCCAAGCCGAGCAAAGAAAGACCCTTGCGCGGTACGGCGAAGGCCGCCACCCCACAAAGGGGCGGCGGCCTTCGGCAGTGCTGACGGGCGAGTCGGCTCACACGTCGAAGAAGTGATGGTGCGGCGCCGCTACCTCGGAGCCTTGTTCTTGGAGTCGTTCTGACCAGCAGGAATGCCGTCGTTGTCTGTCATTGTTCGTGGTCGTCGACCACCCCCGGACGGCCCAGCGACGGCCCGGCGGCCGCTCACACCGGCACGCTTGCAGCGGGCTCCGTCCGCCATGCGTGGCCTGCGGTTCTCCCCGCGTCTGTCGCTGCTGGGGGACAACTGGGGGAATCCGGGCCTCCTACCTGACACGTCAAATTCCGCCGTCACGACCCAGAGTGATCGCTCGACAGAACTGATGGCAGTTCAGCCCGTCTCGGCCTCCCGAGGCGGGCTGCGCCTTTCATCCATCCGATCGGCTACGGCTTCGCAGAAGTTCACGAGGCCTGGCATCGTTCAGCTACAGCCGAGCCACGACCCCTTCGTCGCGAAGGTGATCAGGCCCCTTCTCGCCTTGTCCTTGATCAAGTGGACGGCTCCGCACCGAGCGTCTTGGCCTCCGACTCGATCGCGATGCCGACCCAGGTGCGAAGTGCGCTGGCGTGCTCCTGGATCAACGACATCCGGGCTTCCCATTCGGCCCCGGCTTTGTGATTCGGGTGCGTTGTGATCTGTCCTGCGTGCTTGCGGTAGATGAGGCCGACGTCGCCGATGAACCATCCGTCTGACAGAGCATCGAGCCCCAGCAACAGGCCCGTGTCACCGGAAGCCGGCAGGGCCATCCATCCGCCGAGGAGCGCCAGGAGCGGGCGCCGAACGCATAGCGTGGCCGGATGAACGTGAGGTCGCCGATGTTCAGCCCAGAATCCATACGCGCTCCCTTGCGAGAGGGATCCGGGGTCTGGGTCACCGTCAAACGAGACGGTGCTCCCGTCCTCCAGAAGGTCGACCACTCGCGAGGTGGTCCAGCCCACCGAGGGGTGCTCCTCCAGCACAGCGATGTCGCGCGCCAGAACTCCGGGAGTGAGTTGGTCGTCGGCGTCGAGATTCTTTACGTAGAGGCCGGTTGAACGGGCAAACGCCATGGTCCGTGCCACGTGAGGTCCGCCGCGTCGAGATGCTGAGATGCGAATGCGCTGATCGTCCGATGGAAGGTGACGTGCGGCCTGGATATCGCTTCCGTCCTCCTGCACGCACCATTCCCATGACCAGCCGTCGGGAAGATCTTGGCGGCGGAGAGATGCGTACGCGTCTGAGAGGAACTGCGCCCCTGCGCCATGTACCGGTGTAACGATCGAAATGACGTTGCTCATGAGGGCTCTCCGGTGGCTGTCATTCCCTGCGACGGACTCCAGCGCCACCCGAGGCTCCGAATTGCCTCCAACCGCGGCAGAAGAATCTCATCCAGGTCCAAACACGCGGACACACACCATGCCGCGTCGCGGTTTTGCGTCAACGTGTTGATGGCACTCGCGAGCGCACCGGGAGGCAGCAGGTCATCCGCGTCCAGGGCGCGAACCAGCTCGCCCCTCACGCGAGCCATCGCCATGGAGCGGGTCATTGCCGCACCGCCGTTTCGACCGGTACCTGTGGAAATTTGGTCGTCAGCAGGGAGGACCGAAGCGAGGAAGCCAGTCCTGCCGTCCTCCTGCACGATCCATTCCCCATCCCACCCCGAGGGCATGGCCTGAGAGTGCAGCGACTCGTACGCCTCAAGGAGGTAGTCCTGTCCCTCGTTCTGGACGGGGGTCACGATGCTGATGAGAGGCATTAATTCCAACGCTCCAGCTGTGTGGTGTAGATCAGCTCGATGCGATCTGCGGGAAATGGGATGTCGGTAACCTCGACGGGTCTGCCTTCCGTCGAATGACTGATCTTCCGAATCCTGAGGACCGGGACACCCGGCGGGATATCGAAATCCAGGACCTCTTCGGGCGTCGGCATACTGGACGTTACGTGATCAACGATCCTGTCCAGTTCCACTCCAACCGTGTAGAGCTGGTGCATGGTGCCTCCTGGCCACGGTTCACGGGTTGGGTCCAGTAGGTCAGGGTTGCCACTCGCCAAGTCGTATGGGATATAGCTGATCGAGCGGCTGGCACCTGCGTTCTGGGCATGGCGCCTGGTGTAGGTGCGGCGCAGCACCCGGGTTCCGGCGGGCAGTTCCAGGGCATCGCAAATCTCTGGCGGCGCCTCGATGACCGCGTATTCTGCGCTGTCCTCATGCAGGTCTTGCAAAGCGATGCCTGAGCCGGCCTCGGATACCCCCGCGTCTGAGCGCTCGGATTCCGGTAGCCGGACCGCTCCTTTCTCGGAGTGATACCGGGTGTTCTGGCGCCTTTGGTGTGGTGGAGGTATGCGCACCCAGGTGTTTCCGCCTGCGAGCCCAGAGAGGACGCCAGCCGCTTTGAGGCTCACGACGGCCTTGCTGGCGGTGTTCTTGTTGACGCCATGCTCCTCGGCCAGGGCGGCGATCGTGGGGATCTGGTCCCCGGGACGCAGGGATCCGCTCTCGATCTGCGCCAGGAGCGCGACGACGACTTTCCGTGCGCCGCCGGCGGGGCCCGTCATGGGCTTGGTCATGGGCTCACCCTCGCAGATCCAACACAGCGAAGCAACACCTTCCTAGGAAGGTGTTGACGGCGCCGCCGGTCCATGCCAGTCGTCGGCCGGCAAGGAGACGTTCAGGGAGTTCGCCACTCAGTGGCTCGCATCCCAGACCACGGACCCTTCCACCATCGTGAACATGGAGCTGAGGTTCCGGCTGCATGCCTTCCCCTACATCGGTTCTCGCTCCCTGAACGCCTTCCGACCCGCCCATATCTGCACATGGGCACGGGCTCTCGCAGACTCCGGGACGGCAGCGTCGTATCAGCGGACGATCTTCGCGAATGTCTCTGCTGTGTTCGGCGCCGCAGTGGACGACGGCATTCTGACCCGGAACCCCTGCCGCGCGGGCTCAGTGCGGGCGCCCAAGCTGGACCCGCGGAAGATCAAGCCGTGGACGCTTGCCCGGGTGGTCGCGGTCCGGGACGGACTCCCAAGCCAGTACGCGCCGACGGTCGATGTCGGTGCCGGGTGCGGTCTACGGCAGGGCGAGATTTTCGGGCTTGCCGTAGACGAAGTCGATTTCGTCGGGGGAGCGGTGCACGTCGTGCGACAGGTCAAACTGGTCGGCCCGCGGATGGTGTTCGCCCCGCCCAAGGGCGGCAAGCTGCGAGACGTGCCACTGCCCGACGTGGTGTCGGATGCGCTTGCCGCGCACATCACCCGCCGGCCCACTATCGACGTCACTTTGCCGTGGAAGACTCCGGACGGGCCGCCGGTCACAGCGAAGTTGGAGCGGGTGCCTGGACAGCGGTTCAAACCGTCGCGTGAGCACGGCATGCACGCCTTGCGGCACTACTACGCGTCGGTGCTGCTGGACTCGGGAGAGAACATCAAGGCCCTGGCCGAGTACCTGGGGCACTCCGACCCGGGATTCACCCTCCGGACCTACACGCACCTCATGCCCAACAGTCGGGACCGCGCCCGCAGGGCCATCGACGCTGCCTTCGGTGTACGCGATGCGGTCACCGGGCCTGGCGAAGCCGATGCGCTGACCTGAGCGACAGACGGGGGCCGTAGCTCTCGACAGTCGTTCGCGGCGCAGGGCCCGAAACAGGCCGTCGGCCGTGCCCTTCCGGTGAGGAAGGACACGGCCGACGGCCCACACACGGCCCAGGGGAGCGGAAACCCGCTCTGACCTGGGGCGATATCACACGTCGAAGTACAGCTCGAACTCGTGCGGGTGCGGACGCAGCTGCAGCGGCGCGATCTCGTTGGTGCGCTTGTAGTCGATCCACGTCTCGATCAGGTCGGACGTGAAGACGTTGCCCGCGAGCAGGAACTCGTGGTCGCGCTCCAGCGAGTCGAGCACGCCCGGCAGCGAGGTCGGGACCTGCGGGACACCCGCGTGCTCCTCGGGAGCCAGCTCGTAGAGGTCCTTGTCGATCGGCTCGGCCGGCTCGATCTTGTTCTTGACGCCGTCGAGGCCGGCCATCAGCAGCGCCGCGAACGCGAGGTAGGGGTTGCCGGAGGAGTCGGGCGCACGGAACTCGACGCGCTTGGCCTTCGGGTTGGAGCCCGTGATCGGGATACGCATGGCCGCGGAGCGGTTGCGCTGCGAGTACACCAGGTTGACCGGCGCCTCGAAGCCCGGCACCAGACGGTGGTAGGAGTTCACCGTCGGGTTGGTGAAGGCCAGCAGCGACGGGGCGTGCTTGAGGATGCCGCCGATGTAGTAGCGGGCGGTGTCCGACAGGCCCGCGTAGCCGGCCTCGTCGTAGAACAGCGGGTCGCCGTTCGCCCACAGCGACTGGTGGACGTGCATGCCCGAGCCGTTGTCACCGAAGATCGGCTTCGGCATGAAGGTCGCGGTCTTGCCGTTGCGCCAGGCGACGTTCTTCACGATGTACTTGAAGAGCTGGAGGTCGTCGGCCGCGGCGAGCAGCGTGTTGAACTTGTAGTTGATCTCGGCCTGGCCGGCGGTGCCCACCTCGTGGTGCTGGCGCTCGACCTGGAGGCCGGACTTGGCCAGCTCCAGGGAGATCTCGGCACGCAGGTCGGCGAAGTGGTCGACCGGCGGGGTCGGGAAGTAACCGCCCTTGTAGCGGACCTTGTAGCCGCGGTTGTCCTCCAGCGCACCGGTGTTCCAGGCGCCCGCCTCGGAGTCGATGTGGTAGAAGGACTCGTTCTCGGCGGTCTTGAAGCGCACGCTGTCGAACACGTAGAACTCGGCCTCGGGGCCGAAGTACGCGGTGTCGGCGATACCGGTGGACGCGAGGTAGGCCTCGGCCTTCTTCGCCACGTTGCGCGGGTCACGGGAGTACTGCTCGCCCGTGATCGGGTCGTGGATGAAGAAGTTGATGTTGACCGTCTTGTCGCGGCGGAAGGGGTCGACGCGCGCGGTGGACAGGTCGGCGCGGAGCGCCATGTCGGACTCGTGGATGGCCTGGAAGCCGCGGATGGAGGAGCCGTCGAAGGCCAGTTCCTCGGTCGGGTCGAAGGCCTCGGCCGGGATGGTGAAGTGCTGCATCACACCCGGAAGGTCGCAGAAGCGGACGTCGACGAACTTGACGTCCTCATCCGCGATGAACTTCTTGGCCTCGTCGGCGTTCTGGAACATCCAGCTCCTCCTACTCCCGCCCACTGGGACCGGGGTGGTAGTTCGTTCGTGCGGCCAGTGCGGTGGCACACGCTGGACCCGACCATAGGGACGGCGGATTTCTCAAGCGTGACCCATTTGTTTCGCCCAAGTTAACCGACCCGGGTCTCCGGGGCCCCACCTGTCCGCATGGCAAAACGGGCGCAGTACCGTGGACGGGTGGACAACAGGCAAGCAATTGGATCGTGGCTCTCCGGACCCCGCGCGGCCGCGGAGGACGCCGGGGTCGACTTCGGCTACCGCGGCGAACAGCTGGGCCTGCCGGAGCAGGGACCGGGATCGATCGCCCGCCCGGGACGGCGGCTCGGCGCCCTCGTCGTCGACTGGGGCCTGTGCGTGCTGATTGCATCCCGGCTCATCACGCACGGCTACGACCAGGCGGCCTCCAACTGGGCCCTGCTCATCTTCTTCGTCCTCGGCGTGCTCACCGTCGGCACGGTCGGCTTCACCCCGGGCAAGCGCCTGTTCGGCCTGCGGATCGTCCCGGAGGGCGGCGGCCGACTGAACCCGCTGCGCGCCCTGCTGCGCACCGTGCTTCTCTGCCTCGCCGTCCCGGCCCTGATCTGGGACCGCGACGGCCGCGGCCTGCACGACCGGCTGGCCCGCACGATCGAGGTCCGCATCTGAGTCTCTCCGTCGTACGACGAAGGGGGCGCCCCCGGGGTAAGGGCGGCGCCCCCGGCCGCGGAACGCACGGTGGGGGGCGGGGCGCCGGCCCGGCGCCCCCCCCGCGCC
>NZ_JBEXDZ010000161.1:0-22515 GCF_040606085.1 Streptomyces sp. NPDC005485
GCCGGACGGGCTGAATCCAGCCCCTCCGGCGTTTGAGGAGCGGGGGTCCAGGGGCGGAGCCCCGGAGCACGGGAAGGGAAGGGGCGGAGGGGGCGAAAAACCTCCCCCGGCCCCGGTTCGCTACTTCACCGACCCCGCCATCACCCCCTGCACGAAGTGCCGCTGGAAGGCGAAGAAGACGACCACCGGCACCACCAGGGACAGAAACGCCCCCGGCGCGAGCACGTCGATGTTGCTGCCGAACTGGCGTATCTGGGACTGGAGTTCAACCGTCAACGGCTGCGAGGAGCTGTCGGCGAAGAGCAGCGCGACGAGCATGTCGTTCCACACCCACAGGAACTGGAAGATCGCGAGGCTGGCGATGGCCGGCCGCCCGACGGGCAGGACGAGCCGGGTGAAGATGCGCCACTCGGTGCCCCCGTCCATGCGAGCGGCCTCCAGCATCTCCTTCGGCATCTCGGCGAAGTAGTTGCGTAGCAGGAAGACGGCGAACGGCAGCCCGTAGGCGACGTGGAAGAGGACGACGCCTGGAATCGTGCCGAACAGACCGAGCTGCCCGAAGAGTTTGGCCACCGGCAGCAGGCCGATCTGCACGGGCACCACCAACAGCGCGACCACGAGCAGGAAGAGCGGCTCCCGCAGCGGGAACTCCAGCCAGGCGAAGGCGTATCCGGCGAGCGCGGCGATGACGACGACGAGTGTCGTGGTCGGCACCGAGATCAGCACCGTGTTCCAGAAGGCCCGGGTCATGCCCGAATTGCCCAGCAGCGCCGAGTAGTTGTCGAAGGACAGCTGCCCGGGGCTGGCGAGCGCCGTCCACCAGCCGCCGCCCGCCTGGTCCTGCGCGGAGCGCAGCGAGGAGAGGAACAGCCCGGCGAGCGGGGTGAGCCAGACCAGGCCGACCAGCACGAGGAACGCCTGCACCAGGCTGTTGCCGAGCCCCCGCCTGAGCGCGTTCATCGTTGACTCCTTCGGAAGCGGCGGACGTTGAAGACCATGGCGGGGACCACCAGAAGCAGCAGCAGGACGCCGAGTGCGCTGCCCAGGCCCTGGTTGTTGCCGCCGCCGAAGGACACCAGCCACATCTGGGTGGCGAGCACGGTGGCGTCCTCCTGCACGGGACCGGGGGCGATGATGTAGACGAGGTCGAAGACCTTCATCACGTTGATCACCAGGGTCACGAAGACCACGGTGAGCACGGGGGCGAGCAGCGGCACGGTGATCCGGCGGAAGATCTGCCATTCGTTCGCGCCGTCCATCCGGGCCGCCTCCAGTGCGTCGCGCGGCAGGGCGGCGAGCCCGGCGCCGATCAGGACCATGGCGAAGCCGGTCCAGATCCAGAGGTACGCGCCGATGATGGCCGGGGTGACGAGCGCCGGGCCGAGCCAGGAGACGCCCTCGTAGGGCGGCGCGAAGTTCGACGCGGGCAGCCGCAGGGCGTACGGCGCGCCGGAGTCCAGGTCCGTGAAGCGGAAGGACCCGTCGGCCGCGGTCGTGGTGCCGGCGACCGTTTTCCCATCGCGCACCGCCTCGACCTTCACCCCCGGCAGTCCGCTCTCGGCCCGGTCGACCTTGCCCTGCGCCCCTCCCCCGCCGGGCGTGAAGTCCAGGTAGACGACGCCGCGGAGTTCGTCCGGGGCGGCCTTGCGCCCGGCGGCGGGGTACGCGGGCTTCGCGTCCTTCGGCAGGTCGCCGGGGAGGACTCCCACCAGCCCGAGGCCGACGGTGTGGCCCGGCGACGCGGTGGCGCTCGTACCGTACGAGCCGTCGGCGCCCTCGGTCAGGCCGTGCCCGTCGCGCGCACGGGCGGTCGGGTACGACGAGGTCCCCTGGAACGCGTCGTGCAGGCCGACCACCGCGGCGTTGAGGACACCCTTGTCCGGGTCCTCGTCGTAGGCGAGGCGGAAGATGATGCCGGCGGCGAGGAAGGAGACCGCCATGGGCATGAAGAGCAGGAGCTTGAAGGCGGTGGCCCAGCGGACCTTCTCCACCAGGACGGCGAGGATCAGGCCGAGCCCCGTCAGCAGAGCCGGGGCCACGACCACCCAGACGACGGTGTTGCGGACGGCCTTGAGCGTGGCGGGGTCGCGGAACATCTCGGCGTAGTTGTCGCCGCCCACGAACCGGGTGCCGGAGGCGTCGAAGAAGCTGCGGCCGACGGAGAAGAGCACGGGGTAGACGACGAGCGCGCCGAGCAGGAGCAGGGCGGGCAGGACGAAGAGCGCGGCGACGATCCGCCCGCGCCGCCTGGCCCGGCGTCTGCGGTCGGCCACGGGCGTGGCGGCCGGAGGGCTCGTCTCTTTCACGAGAGTGCTGGTCACGGTGATCAGTCCTGGTAGGCCTTGGCCGCCGCGTTCTCCAGCTTCGCCGCGGTCCCCTTCGGGTCGGACGGGTCGCGCAGGAAGTCCTGCAGGAGCTTCCACTCGCCCGCTCCCTTGGTGCCGCCGAACGCGGCCGGGGCCTGGTCGGACATGTCGAAGCGGACCGAGTCCCCGGCGGCGACAAGGGACTTGGCGGTCTCGCGGGTGACGTCGTCGCCGTAGGAGGTGAGGGCGAGCTTCTTGTTCGGGGAGAGGAAGCCGCCCGCCTTCGCCCAGACGGCGGACGCCTCGGGGGTCGCCAGGTACTCCAGGAGCGCCATGCCGGCCTTCTGGTTCTTGCCGTCCTTGAGGACGACCGCCGCGTCGCCGCCGCTGACCACGGGTGCCTTGCCGCCGCCGACCGCGGGGAAGGGGAAGAAGTCGGCGTCCTGGCCGATCTTCCTGCCGAACTGGTCCTTGGCGACCCCGGCGACGAAGTCGCCCTCGTAGACCATGCCCGCCTCGGCCTTGGGTCCGAAGACCTTCTCGACCGAGCCCGGGAAGTCGGTGTTCAGGGCGCCCTTCTGACCGCCGGCTATCAGCTGCTTGTCCTTGAACAGCTTGCCGAGCGTGGTGAGGGCGTCGACGACCGTCGGGTCGGTCCACTTGATCTTGTGGGCGGCCAGGGCGTCGTACTTCTCGGGTCCGGCCTCGGAGAGGTAGATGTTCTCGAACCAGTCGGTGAGGGTCCAGCCGTCCTGTCCGGCGACGGAGAACGCCGCGAGGCCCGAGTCGGAGACGGTGTGTCCCGCCTTCAGCATGGCGTCGTACGTCGTCGGCGGCTTGACGCCCGCCTGGTCGAGGGCGGCGGGGCTGTACCAGACGGTCGACTTGTGGGCGGCCTTGAAGTAGAGGCCGTACAGGGTGCCGTCGACGCTGCCGTAGTTCTTCCACACGCTCGCGTAGCCGGCGTCGACGGACTGCTGCGTGGTCTTGGACAGCGGCTTGAGCCAGCCCTTCTTCGCGAACTGCTGGAGCACGCCGACCTGCGGAACCATCACCACGTCGGGGGCGTTGCCGCCCTCGATCTTGCTGCCGACGACGGTGGAGACGTTGTCCCCGGTGGAGGTGAACTGGGTCTTGGCGCCGGTCTTCTCGGTGAAGGCGTCCAGGACCTTCTGGAAGTTCTTCTGCTCGCTGCCGGACCAGACACCGGCGACATCGACCGTCTGGCCGCTCAGCGGCTTGTCGCCGCCGCCTGCGGAGACGGGGCCGCCTCCGCAGGCGGTGGCGGCGAAGGTCAGGGCGAGGGCGGTGCAGCTCGTGAGCAGGGTGGTACGTCGTCGCATCATCGTTGATGTCCCTTCGAGGGGTGCAGAACTGACGGAGGCTCAGGGATGGGTGCGTCAGGGATTGCTGGAGTCGCTGATCCACCAGGCGGCCGTCGAGCCCGGCAGGACGCCGGGGGCACAGGGGCCGCTGGACAGCAGAGGGGTGCCGGCCACGGGCGCGGGCGTGGGCGCCGTACCGAAGTTGACGGCGCAGACCAGGCCGTCGCCGCGCACGAAGCCGAGGACGCCGGGCGGGGTATCCAGCCAGCGCAGCTCGCCCTCGCCCAACTGGGGCAGTCCGGAGCGGAGTTGGAGCCCGTCGCGGTACAGGTGCCAGAAGGAGCGGGTGTCGGCGAGGGCGCGGTCGGTGGCGTACTCGGCGAAATAGGCGGGCTGCGGCAGCCACGGCTTGGCGCTCTCGGCGCCCGGCGTGAAGCCGAACGGTGAGGCCTGCCCCGACCACGGCAGCGGGACGCGGCAGCCGTCGCGGATGCGGGCGCGGCTTCCGGTGCGGTGGAAGATCGGGTCGGTGAGCACGTCGTCGGGCAGGTCGACGACCTCGGGCAGGCCGAGCTCCTCGCCCTGGTAGATGTACGCGGCTCCGGGCAGCGCCAGCATCAGCAGTGCGGCGGCGCGGGCCCGGGCGGCGCCGAGGCCGCTGCCCTCGGTGGCCGGTTCGCCGTAGCGGGTGACCGTGCGGACCTGGTCGTGGTTGTTGAGGACCCAGGTGACGGTGGAGCCGGTGCCCGCGATGTCCTGCATGGCCTCGGCGATGACCTTGCGGAAGGCGTCGGGGTCCCAGGGGGCGCTGAGCAGGTCGAAGAAGAAGGCCTGGTGGAGTTCGTCGTGGCGGACGTACTCGGCGTGCTCGCGGGCGGTCGGCACGGAGACCTCGCCGACGAGCAGCCGCTCCTGGCCGTCGCGGGCGGTGTACTCCTCGCACACCGCGCGCCAGTGCCGCCACACGTCGTGCACCTCGGGCTGGTTCCAGGCGAGCGGGTTGACCGAGTCGCGGGTGCGGGCGTCGGCCTCGGGGTCGTCCGAGTCGGGCAGGTGGGGGTGCTTGAAGAGCCCGGCGGCCACGTCGATGCGGAAGCCGTCGACCCCGCGGTCGAGCCAGAAGCGCAGGACGTCCTCGAAGTGGGCGCCGACCGCGGCCTCGCGCCAGTTCCAGTCGGGCTGCTCGGGCGTGAACATGTGCAGGTACCACTGGCCGGGTGTGCCGTCCGGTTCGGTGATCCGGGACCAGGCGGGGCCACCGAACATGGCGTGCCAGTTGTTGGGCGGCTCGGCGCCGCCCGGGCCACGGCCGTCGGCGATGTGGAAGCGGGCGCGGGCCGGGCTGCCGGGCGCGGCGGCGAGCGCCTCGCGGAACCAGGGGTGCTCGCTGGAGCAGTGGTTGGGGACGATGTCGAGGAGCACCTTGATGCCGAGCCGGCGGGCGTCGGTCATCAGCAGGTCGAACTCGGCGAGGTCGCCGAAGAGCGGGTCCACGTCGCGGTAGTCGGCGACGTCGTAGCCGTGGTCGTGCTGCGGCGAGGGGTAGAAGGGGCTCAGCCAGATGCCGTCGACCCCGAGTTTCTTGAGGTAGGGCAGTCCCGCCCGGACTCCGGCGAGGTCGCCGATGCCGTCACCGGTGCTGTCCAGGAAGCTGCGGACGTACACCTGGTAGATCACTGCGTCGCGCCACCAGCGGTGCGTGTTGAGAGACACCCGTCGACCTGTCTGTTCGTGCCAGCCGTTATGCATGCATGTTAGGTAGACATGTTGCCGGGGTGTCAACGAGTAGACAGGAAGACGAAATGCTATGGACGCTTATGTCCCGTATTTTTGGCAGGTCCAGGGGCCTTACGAGACCTCTCTGATACCTAACAGGTAACTAGCGTCGCGAGATCGCGGCCAGCTCCCGGGCCAGCCGCCGTACCGCCGACTCCGGCGTCTCGTACCCCGTCAGCGCGTCGTGCACGACGGCCTGCACGGCCAGGCTGACCTGGTCGTAGTGCGGGCTCTTGGGGCGCGGGGCGGCGGCGAGCACACTCTCCCGCAGCGTCGGCAGGTAGGGGAACTTCCGGATCAGCTCCGGATCCTCGTAGAGAGCGGCCCTTACGGGGGGCAGCGCCCCCTTGGTCAGCACCTGCCGCTGCACGGGCGCGCTCGTGAGGTAGGCGATGAGCCGTCGCGCCGAGTCCGGGTGCCGGGCGTGGCTGTTGACCGCGAGGTTGGAGCCGCCGAGGACGCTCGTGCCCGGTCCGTCGGGTCCTGGCAGGGGCACCGCGCCGACCTTCCCGGCGACGGCGGAGCCCTTCGCGGAGGCGCCGACGTAGGCGTACGGCCAGTTGCGCAGGAAGAGCAGGTGCCCGTCCTGGAAGGCCTGCTTGGACTCCTCTTCCTTGTACGTCAGCGCCTTCTTCGGGATCCAGCCGTCGCGCACCCCGCGGGCGAGGAACCCGATGCCCTCGCGGGCGGCGGCGGAGTTCACCGTGACGCGTTCGCCCTCGTCGCCGAGGATCGTGCCGCCCGCCGAGTAGACCGCCTCGGCCGCGTTCACGGTCAGGCCCTCGTACGGCAGGAACTGGCCGGCGTAGCCGTCGAGGCCGTACTTCGGTGCCAGGGTCCTGGCCTCGTGCTCCAGCTCGGCCCAGGTGCGCGGCGGCGCGACGCCCTCCTTGACCAGGATGTCCTTGCGGTAGAGGAGGAGGCCCGCGTTGGTGACGTACGGGACGGCGTACAGCCTTCCCTCGTACCTCGCGGTGTCGACGACCGGCTGCAGGAAGCTGTCGAGCGGGAACCGGGCTCGCTCCAGCGGGGATATCCAGCCCGCGGCGGCGAACTCCGAGGTCCAGGCGACGTCGATGTTGAGGACGTCGAAGCGGCCGCGGTCGCCGCCGCGCAGGTCGGTCGTCATCTGCGCGTGGGTCTCGTCGGCGGAGTCCGGCAGTTCGACGAGGGTGACCTTCTCGCCGGGGTGGGTGCGGTTCCAGTCGTCGAGGAGCGGGCCCAGATAGTTGGTGAGATCGCCCGCGGTGGCCAGCGTGAGGGGGCCCCGGTCGCCCGCGCGGGCCCCACCGACCCCTGCCCCGGAGGCCACGTAACCGCTCAGGACGACCGCAACGACCAGGAGGCCCCTACCGGCGGCGCGTATCCACCGCATAGGTTCCTCCCTGTACACGTACACCGGCGCCAAGCATCTTCGCGCGGCGTCAGAGGCCATGTATACCTGTTAGGTATGGGCGATACTAGGGCCTGCGGCACATCGGCCTCCGGTCCGGCGACCCGCGACCGACCACAAGAACGCGAGGATGGAGAGCGCGAGTGCGGCTGGCCCTCCTGGCCCTGCTGGCGCGTGGGCCGGCCCACGGCTACGAGCTCAAGCAGGACCTTGAGCAGATGCTGGGCTCCGCGTACCCTCAGCCGAACGTCGGCCAGATCTATGTGACCCTCGGCCGCCTCGAGAAGTCGGGACTGATCGAGGGCGAGGAAGTCGAGCAGTCGAGCCGGCCCAACAAAAAGATCTACCACCTCACCGATGCCGGGCGGGAAGCGCTGCGCGCCTGGTACGAGGAGACGGCGGACGAGCCGCGGGTGCGGGACGAGTTCTTCATGAAGCTCGCCCTGGCACCCACCACCGGTCTCGCCGACCGGATAGCCCTCATCAACAGGCAGCGCCGCCAGTATCTGAACACCATGCGCAACCTGTCGAAACTCGCCGCCGCCGAGAACCGGGACAACCGCATCGCCCAGCTGCTCATCGAGGGCGCCATGCTGCACCTGCAGGCCGACCTCGACTGGCTGGAGCGGTGCCAGGAGGAGTTGGAGGAGCCGGAATGAGCCACACCGCTCCTTTGCTGCGCGCCGAGGGTCTGGTGAAGACCCACCACGGCGAGGGTGCGCCCGCGCATGCCGTGCGCGGCGTGGACCTCGCGCTGAGGCAGGGTGAGTTCGTCGCCGTCACCGGGCCGTCCGGCGCGGGGAAGTCGACCCTGCTGCATCTGCTGGGCGGGCTCCAGCGACCCGACTCGGGCAGCATCTGGCTCGACGGCGAGTGCACCGACGCCTATGGCGAGGCCCGCTGGGCGGTCGAGCGCCGACGCCGTATCGGGATCGTCTTCCAGTTCTTCAACCTGGTGTCGAACCTGTCGGTCGCCGACAACGTCGAGCTGCCCGCCCTGCTCGCCGGGGTCTCCCCCAAGCAGGCGCGCGCCGAGCGCGAGCAGCTGCTTGCCGAGCTGGGCCTCACGGGCAAGGAGCGCAGCATGCCGGGCGAGCTGTCGGGCGGCGAGCAGCAGCGGGTCGCGCTGGCCCGGGCCCTGGTCAACCATCCGCCCCTGCTGCTGGCCGACGAGCCGGCGGGCAGCCTCGACAGCAAGGGCACCCGCGAGGTCATGCGGCTGCTGTCCCGCTTCCACGGGCGAGGCCAGACCATCCTGCTGGTCACCCATGACGCACGGCTCGCGAGCGCCGCGGACCGGGTGATCAGCTTCTTCGACGGCCGGATCGCCGACGACGCGGAACTGGACGCGGCGCCGTCGTCCGGCACCGGGATCTCCGGTGTGTCCGGCGTGCTGGAACTGAAGGACTGAGCCGGCGTGCGCGACCATCGGGCGGGGAACCGGGCTTCTGCCGTACGTGGGTCTTCCCCCGTACGTGGGTCTTCCCCCGTAGGCGAGTCCTCCGTCGTAGGCGAGTCCTCCGTCGTAGGCGAGTCCTCCGTCGTACGCGGGCCGAGAGGCTGAGGCGGCGTGCGGGCCACTCTGCGCTGGGCGCACTCGGATCTGCGGACGCACCGCGGCGAGGCGCTGTTCATCGTGCTCGCCACCGCGGGCATCGTCGTCTCGCTGCTGCTCGCCGCGGCGCTCTTCGGATATGCGACCAACCCCTGGCAGCGGGTGTTCTCCCAGTCGCACGGCGCCCATGTGTGGATCCACACCGGCCCCTCGGCCGACGCGGCCCGCCTCGCGAAGCTGGACGGCGTCGGACCGGTGGCGGGCCCGTACCCCACCGCCTCCGCGACGGTCGCCTCCCGCGGCACCCGCGCCTCCGTCGAGCTGCGCGGCACCGTCGAGCCGCCCGCCACCGGGCGCCCGCTGATGACTTCCGGCAACTGGCTCGACCCCACCGCCCCGGACGGGGTGGTGCTGGAGAGCAGCCTCGCCCGTGCGCTGTGGGCGGCGCCCGGAGACACCCTCACCCTGCCCGGCACCGGCCGCACCCTGACCGTGCTGGGCGTCGCCGACAGCGCCGAGCCCCACTACCGCCCAGGGGAGCGTTCCGGGCTCGTCTGGGCCCTCCCCTCCGCCGTGGGTCGCACCGCCGCAAGCGGCGGGGGCCAGGTCATCGGGCTGCGGCTGGACGATCCCGGGGACACGGACTACGTCATCCAGCGGGCCGTCACCCTCCTCGGTGCCGGGGCGGTCACCGAGGTCGACAACTGGAAGCAGGCGCGTGCCGAGGCGCAGGGCGACAACCGGCTGCTCGGCCAGGTCCTGGGGCTGTTCGGCCTGGGTGCCCTGGTCGCCGCCGCGCTCGCCGTGCACGGGGCGATCGGCACCCGCATCCGCGGTCATCTGCGGGACATCTCGGTGCTGAAGGCGATCGGCTTCACGCCCGGCCAGGTCGTGCGCATCTTCCTGCTCCAGCATGTGGCGTTCGCCCTGCTGGGCGCGGTGGTCGCCGCCGCGCTCACGCAGGCGCTGGGCAGCCGGGTTCCCGGGCGTCTCGGGGACGCGGTCGGGGTGTGGCAGGGGCTGCCGGGCCACACCGCGGTGCTGTTGGCGGTGCCTGTGACGGCGGTGCTGTTCATCGGGGCCACGACCGCCCTCGCGGCGTGGCGGGCCGGGCGGGTGACTCCGGTGCCCGTACTGCGGGCCGCGGCGCCGCCCGCAGGGCGTCTGTCGGGCGTGGCGCGCCGGGCGCTCGGGCTGCGCGCGTTCGGTCTTCGGCTGTCGCCCGCGCTGGTCCTGGGCTGGCACAAGGCGTTCACCCGGCGGCCGCGTTCGCTGGCCACGGTGGCGCGGCTCGCGCTGCCGCTGCTGCTGATCGTGGTGGCGCTGAGCGCATGGACCACGATCGACCGCTTCCAGAGCAGGCCCGAGCAGGTCGGCCTCGCGGCCGCGCTCACTGCACGGACCGACGACAGCCTGGACGACCCGGCGGCCCGGAAGCTGCTGGCCCGCGATCCGCGGGTCGCCGCCGTCCACCCGGGTGTCGAGGTGGCGGCGCTGGTGCCGGGCCAGACGGGCACCATCGCGCTGCGCGGCCTCGGCACGCGCGCGGACCCGTACCCGTTCTCGCTGGCCGAGGGGCGCGCCGCTCGCGAGCGCGACGAGGCGGTGGCCGGTCAGGGGCTGCTCGACCTGATGGATGTGCGGGTGGGGGACTGGGTGCGGATCACAGTGGGCGAGCAGCCGCAGATCCTGCACATCGTGGGGCGCAGTCTGGAGCCGGAGAACGCCGGCCGGGTCATCTCCACCTCGCTCGACACCCTCCGCGAGAACGACCCGGCCCTGCGGCCGACCCTCTACCAGGTGCAGTTGCGCCCCGGCGCCGATGCGCACTCCGTCGCCGCCGGGCTCGCGAGGGCCGGGCACGGACATGTCGACGTGCACGAGGTGACGAATCCGGCCGACGGGCTCTCGCCGCTGCGCGGGGTCGTGGTCGGGCTGATCGCCGTACTGGCCCTGATCGGGCTGATCGAACTGCTCACCGCGATCGGTGGCACGGTGCGCGAGGGCGAGCGGGATCTGCTGGCGCTGAAGGCGATCGGGCTGTCCCCGCGGCAGATCACCGCGGTCACCATGGCGTCGACCGGCTGCACGGCCCTGGCCGCGGTGCTCGTCGGCACCGCGCTGGGCGTGCCTGTGGGGTACTGGCTGATCGACGCCCAGGGGCGGTCGAGCGGCATCGGCGCCGGGATCGCCCAGGCTCCGTCCGTCTCTCTGCTGCTGCTCTTCGCCGCGTCCGCCGTGCTGGGCGCCACCGCGCTCGCCGCCCTGCCGGCGGCACGGGCGGGCCGCCGCCGACTCGCGGACACGCTGAGCGCGATGGCCTGAGCCCGGTCAGCTCCCGTAGGGCCCCGGGCCGTACGGGTTCGGTGATCCGGGCGGATAGGGACTGCCCTGCGGGTGCGGCGCGTAGGGATGTCCGGCGCCGTACGGATTCCCGGGCGGGTACGGGTGTCCCTGCGGCGGCATGAACCCGTTGTTGACCGGTGTGTACGCGGGGCGCGGCTGCGGCAGGGTCGCGGGGTGCGCGCTCAGCCGGATGCCGTAGCGCCGCTTGAGCCGGCGCATCTCCAGCATGGCTATGGCCGTGACCGTCACCGGCGCCCCGAGGATGAACACGATGCCCATCTTGAAGCTGAGCCCGTGCAGGTCGCCGGTGAGCAGGTCCGGGAGCGCCATCAGCCAGGTCGTGATCGTGGCGAGCAGCGGGGGCAGGCACCGGTGGACGGCGGCCGTGCCGAAGAAGTTCCCGGAGACCTGCACCGCCCCGTAGGCCACCATGCCGGTCAGCCAGAGCGCCGTGAAGCCCAGCGGCACCAGCCAGAAGCCCCCGAGCGCGGTCGTGCCCACCCACAGGAACACCAGGCCGACGACCGAGCCGATGAAGAACAGCAGCAGCTTGAGCGAGTTGAAGAGTGGCACCCGCATCTGGCGGACCGTTCCGGTGCGCCGCCACACGAAGAGCATCACGCCGACCGACAGCGGCGTGATGAACAGCACGACGACGGACGCCGTCAGCATGTTCTCCAGCACTTCGTCGAAGTTGAACTTCCGCTGCACGAAGGTGTACACGCCGAAGGCCGCGACGGCTCCGGCGATGATGCGTGCCTTCTTGAGCCGGTCCACGGACGGATCCACCGACTCCGGGATCCACACCGGGTGGTACAGCGCCTGCGCCACCTGTTTCGGCTGCAGGATCGAGTGCAGCGTGATCCTGTCGCTCATCCAGTTCCCGCGCGTGCGTGCCAACTTTCGCTCCCCCGAGTCGTCGCTGCGTGATCCTCCGGGATCTCGGGGGAAGCGGAGGGACTCCCGCCGCCCGCTTCCCCTCCCGATCGGACGCCGGCTAACGGCCGCGCAGTTCCCGGTACTTGGCGACGAGTGCCGTCGTCGACCCGTCCAGCCCGGGCACGTCCGCGCCCTCGGTGAGCGCGGGCTCGACGCGCTTGGCGAGGACCTTTCCGAGCTCGACACCCCACTGGTCGAAGGAGTCGATGTTCCACACGGCGCCCTGGACGAACACCTTGTGTTCGTAGAGGGCGATCAGCTGGCCGAGCACCGACGGCGTCAGTTCCTTCGCGAGGATCGTCGTCGTCGGGTGGTTGCCCTTGAACGTCTTGTGCGGCACCAGCTCCTCGGGGACCCCCTCCGCGCGGACCTCGTCCGGGGTCTTGCCGAAGGCCAGCGCCTGGGTCTGCGCGAAGAAGTTCGCCATCAGCAGGTCGTGCTGGGCCACCAGGCCGGGCTGCAGATCGGCGACCGGCTCGGCGAAGCCGATGAAGTCCGCCGGGATCAACTTGGTGCCCTGGTGGATGAGTTGGTAGTAGGCGTGCTGCCCGTTGGTGCCCGGCGTGCCCCACACGACAGGTCCGGTCTGCCACTCGACCTCGCGGCCGTCCCGGCCCACGTACTTGCCGTTGGACTCCATGTCCAGCTGCTGCAGATAGGCGGTGAACTTGGAGAGGTAGTGCGAGTACGGCAGCACGGCGTGCGACTGGGCGTCGTGGAAGTTGCCGTACCAGATGCCCAACAGGCCGAGCAGCAGCGGCACGTTGGACTCGGCGGGCGCGGTGCGGAAGTGCTCGTCGACGAGGTGGAAGCCGTCGAGCATCTCGCGGAAGCGGTCCGGGCCGATGGCGATCATCAGGGACAGGCCGATCGCCGAGTCGTACGAGTACCGCCCGCCGACCCAGTCCCAGAACTCGAACATGTTGGCCGTGTCGATACCGAAGTCGGCGACCTTCTCGGCGTTGGTCGACAGCGCCACGAAATGCTTCGCCACGGCCTCCTGACCGGCCTTCAGCTCGGTCAGCAGCCAGTTGCGCGCCGAGGTGGCGTTGGTGATCGTCTCGATGGTGGTGAAGGTCTTCGAGGCGATGACGAACAGCGTCTCGGCCGCGTCCAGGTCGTGCACGGCCTCGTGCAGGTCGGCGCCGTCCACGTTCGACACGAAGCGGACGGTGAGGCCGCGGTCGGTGAAGGAGCGCAGCGCCTCGTACGCCATCGCCGGGCCGAGGTCGGAGCCTCCGATGCCGACGTTGACGATGTTCTTGATGCGCTTGCCGGTGTGCCCGGTCCACTCACCGGAGCGCACGCGCCCCGCGAAGGCGGCCATCTTGTCGAGCACAGCGTGCACGGCCGGCACCACGTTCTCGCCGTCCACCTCGATCACGGCCTCCCGCGGGGCGCGCAGCGCGGTGTGCAGCACAGCGCGGTCCTCGGTCGTGTTGATCTTGTCGCCGCGGAACATCGCGTCGCGCAGGCCGAACACGTCGGTGGCGGCGGCCAGTTCGCGCAGCAGCCGCAGCGTCTCCCCGGTGAGCAGCTGCTTGGAGTAGTCGACGTGCAGATCCCCGACCTGGAGCGTGAACTGCGCGCCGCGCTCCGCATCGGCGGCGAACAGCTCGCGCAACTGCACCTCGCCGAGCTCTTCCCGGTGCTTGGCGAGAGCGGCCCACTCGGGCGTCTGGTTGAGCCTGGTACGGCTTTCTGCGTTCATCTCGGACTTCCGCCTTCTCTCCTGCGAGTGCTGCTGCGTACCTTGCCCCGCTGCCGGTCCCAACCTAATTGATCAGGGCTTGACGTGAGCTGTCGTCACGCCGTCGTCCGGCTCAACAACAGATACGTCCGGCTTGAGCGCGGGTATCAGCGCGGCGACGGAGAGGACGAAGAACGCGGCGGCGAGCAGCGGCGGGGCGTTCAGGCCCCAGAGGGTGGCAACGGCTCCGCCCAGCAGGGCGCCCACCGGAGCCCCCGCGACGGCGAGGGTCCGGAAGGCCGAGCTGACGCGGCCGAGCATGTCGGCGGGGCTGCGCTCCTGCATGAGCGTCGTCGTGTTGACGTTCCACACCATGCCCATGAGGCCGAAGACCGCCATGCTCGCGCCCAGAGCGGTCAGGTCGCGCACCGAACCCATCACGACCAGTGCGCCGATCTGCACTCCGCCCGCGAGCAGGACACCGCGCACCCGTCCGAGGCGTCCGACGATCCAGCGGTTCGCCACTCCCCCGGCCAGGCTCCCGACCGTGTACGCCGTCATCACCGCCGCGTATCCCACGGTGCCCGCGTCCAGCCAGTCGGTGACCAGGAGCACGATCGTGGCGATGAGGGCGCCCATGCCGATGTTGCAGACGGCCGTGGCCACGCACAGCCCCCGCAGGGCCCTGTCCCGCCACAGAGCGCCCAGACCTGCCGCGATCTCCCGGCGCAGGGTGCTGCCCGCCGGTCTCGGCTCGCGTGCGGACGCCCCGCCGCGCAACGACGCCACCAGCACGGCGGCGGCGAGGAAGGTCAGGGCGTCGACGGTGAAGGGGACGGCCGAGCCCGCGGCGAGCAGCACGGGCACGACCGGCGCTGCGAGCAGGCCTCCGGCCACCCGCTGCCCCGTCATCAGGCGCGCGTTGGCGCTGCCCAGCGCCTCCCGGTCGACCAGGGCGGGGAGCAAGGCGGTGGAGGCGTTGTCGAAGAGTGTCTGCAGGGTGGTCAGTGCGAAGGCGAGCGCGATCAGCAGGGCGATCGAGGCGTGTCCGAGGGCCACGGCTGCCGCGAAGCCCGCCACCAGCACTCCCCGTACGGCATCCACGCTCCACATGGCGCGCCGCTGGTCCACGCGGTCGGCGACGGCTCCGCCGAGCAGTCCGAAGATGATCCAGGGGAGATAGCCGCAGGCGGTGACCGACGCGATGAGCATCGGTTCGTCGGTGAGGGTCGCGGCCAGCAGCGGCAACGCGGCGCCGCGCAGGGCGTCTCCGAAGCTGGAGAGCACGGCGGCACTCCACAGCCGCCCGAATCCCCCACGCCACGCGGGCACCCGCAGGTCCCGCACCTCGACCGTTGCCACAATTCCCCCTCCGGTTCCGCTGATTCAAGAACCGTAGAGGGCACCACTGACAATCGGCCTCGGAGCGAGCGGGAGGCCGTGCAAAACACCATCGGCCAGGCACCCCTGGATGCCCGGCCGATACTCGACTTCTAGATTTCGCCCCGCAGTTTGGCGAGCGCCTCGGCGAGGATCGCCTCGCCGTCCGCGTCGCTGCGCCGCTCCCGTACGTACGCGAGGTGCGTCTTGTACGGCTCGGTGCGCGGCGGGTCCGGCGGGTTGTCCCGGTCCTGTCCGGCGGGGAAGCCGCAGCGCGGGCAGTCCCAGGTGTCGGGGACCTGCGCGTCGCTGGCGAAGCTGGGCACCGTCTCGTGCCCGTTGGAGCACCAGAAGGAGATGCGCAGCCGCGGCGCGGACTCGCCGCGCTCGGCCTCGCCCATCGGCCCCGCCCCGACCCGGCTTCCTCGGATCGCGTTGCCACTTGCCACGGTCGTAACTCCCTGCGTGATGGTGCCGCGAAACGAGTCGGCGTGACGCTTCGCTGCGAGCGCCTCAGTCTACGTAAGGCCCAACGCGCGTCCAGTGGTTGGAGTTACACCCCCCGCACCTAGACGCAAGCCCCATGATAGGCCGCGCTTTACGTCGCGTACCGAACATGGGGCCTTACGTGCGCAATATGCGTGCGTAATGTGCTGTTGTGCCGATGTGGGACGACCGATGTCGGCCGATGGTCAGTTGTTGACCTTCATCAGGATGCCCAGCACGACGATGCACGCGAACCAGAGCAGGCCGATCACCAGGGTGATGCGGTCGAGGTTGCGCTCGGCGACCGAGGAGCCGCCGACGGACGACTGCATGCCGCCACCGAACATGTCGGAGAGGCCGCCGCCCTTCCCCTTGTGCATCAGCACGAGCAGCATCAGCAGCCCGCTGAAGACGATCAGGGCGATCGAGAACCCCAAAACCACGGCTGAACCAACTTCCTCGGAACTGGATGGACGACGGGGGTCCGGTGGCCACGCGGCACAGCCGCACGTGGAAAGGACACCAGACCCCCGCAAGGGTACGACGGATCGCCGCTACCGCATACTCACTGCTCGGCCTACTGGTCGCGGAAGCGGACGATCTTGACGAACTCGTCGGCGTCGAGCGACGCGCCGCCGATCAGGGCGCCGTCGATGTCGGGCTTCGCCATGATCTCCGCGACGTTGCCGGACTTCACCGAGCCGCCGTACTGGATGCGGACCTTGTCGGCCAGCTCCTGCGAGTACAGGTCGGCGAGCCGGCCGCGGATCGCCGCGCAGACCTCCTGCGCGTCGTCGGAACCGCAGACCTTGCCGGTGCCGATGGCCCAGACCGGCTCGTAGGCGATCACGACGGACTCGGCCTGCTCGGCGGGGATGTCCTTGAGGCCGCCGTCGACCTGCGCGAGCGTGTGCGTGACGTGGTTGCCCGCCTCGCGGACGTCCAGTTCCTCGCCGACACACAGGATCGGGGTGAGGCCGTGCTTGTAGGCGGCCTTGACCTTGGTGTTGACGATCTCGTCGGTCTCGGCGTGGTACTGCCGGCGCTCGGAGTGGCCGATCGCCACGTAGGTGCACTTGAGCTTGGCCAGCATCGGGCCGGAGATCTCGCCGGTGTAGGCGCCGGAGTCCTGCGCGGAGATGTCCTGGGCGCCGTATTTGATCTTGAGCTTGTCGCCGTCGACCAGGGTCTGCACGGAGCGCAGGTCGGTGAAGGGCGGCAGGACGGCGACCTCTACGGCGTCGTAGTCCTTGTCGGCCAGGGCGAAGGCGAGCTTCTGGACGTGGGCGATGGCCTCAAGGTGGTTGAGGTTCATCTTCCAGTTGCCCGCCATCAGCGGCGTGCGCGTGCTCATAAAAGGTCAGTCCTCCAGTGCGGCGAGGCCGGGGAGCGTCTTGCCCTCGAGGTATTCGAGGGAGGCGCCGCCGCCGGTCGAGATGTGGCCGAATGCGGTCTCGTCGAAGCCCAGGATGCGGACGGCCGCGGCGGAGTCGCCACCGCCGACGACCGTGAAGCCCGGGGAGTCGAGGAGGGCCTGGGCGACCGCCTTGGTGCCCTCGGCGTAGTCGGGGTGCTCAAAGACGCCCATGGGGCCGTTCCAGAAGATCGTGGCGGCGTCGACGAGCTTCGATGCGTACAGCTTGCGGGACTCGGGCCCGATGTCGAGACCCATCTGACCGGCCGGGATGGCGTCCACGGCGACGGTGGCGGGGTTGGCCGGGGCCTTGGTCTTGAGGTCGGGGAACCCGGCGGCGACCAGCACATCGGTCGGCAGGATCAGCTCGACGCCGTTCTTCTCCGCGCGCTCGATGTACTCCTTGACGGCCGGGAGCTGGTCCTCCTGGAGGAGGGAGGCGCCGACCTCGTACCCCTTGGCCTTGAGGAAGGTGAACATCATGCCGCCGCCGATGAGGATGCGGTCGGCCCTGCCGAGCAGCTGGTCGATGACGGCGAGCTTGTCGGAGACCTTGGCACCGCCGAGCGCGACCACATAGGGGCGCTGCACCTCGTCGGTGAGCTTCTTCAGGACGCCGACCTCGGTGGCGATGAGGTAGCCCGCGTAGTGCGGAAGGCGCGCCGGAAGGTCGAAGACCGAGGCGTGCTTGCGGTGCACCGCGCCGAAACCGTCGCCCACGTAGACATCGGCCAGGGCGGCCAGGCGGTCGGCGAACTCGCCGCGCTCGGTGTCGTCCTTGGACGTCTCACCGGCGTTGAAGCGCAGGTTCTCGATGACCGCGACCTGGCCGGGCTCAAGGCCGTTCACCGCGTCGTGGGCGGCGGGGCCGACGGTGTCCTGGGCGAACGCGACCGGGGCTCCGAGGAGTTCCGCGAGCCGCTCGGCGGCGGGCAGCAACGAGAAGGCAGGGTCCGGGGCGCCCTTGGGGCGGCCCAGGTGCGAGGCGACGACCACCTTGGCGCCCGCGTTCGCGAGGGCCTTGACGGTGGGCAGGACGGCGCGGATGCGACCGTCGTCGGTGATGAGGCCTTCCGCCAGCGGCACGTTCAGGTCGGCGCGGACGAAGACCCGCTTGCCGTCCACGCCTTCGGCGAGAAGTTCGTCGATCGTCTTCATGGAGGGAACTCCTGAGGAGGGCTGGTGATGCTCGTGATCGTATGAGGGGCTGATCTGCACGTGAGTCAGGGCTCGGGCAGCGCGTCCGTGCGCTGCCCGAGCCCTGCTCTCACATCGAGGTGCCTGCTCTGTCGATCAGAGCTGGTCGCCGACGAAGACCGTGAGGTCGACGAGGCGGTTGGAGTAGCCCCACTCGTTGTCGTACCAGCCGAGGATCTTCACCGAGTTGCCCTCCTGGACCATGGTCAGGGAGGAGTCGAAGGTGCAGGAGGCCGGGTCGCTGACGATGTCCGAGGAGACGATCGGGTCCTCGGTGTACGACAGGTAGCCCTTGAGGTCGCCGTCCTCGGAGGCCTTCTTGAACGCGGCGTTGACCTCGTCCTTGGTGGTCTCGCGGGCCAGCGTCACGACCAGGTCGGTGGCCGAGCCGGTCGGGACCGGGACGCGCATCGCGATGCCGTCGAGCTTGCCCTTGAGCTGCGGGAGGACCAGGGCGGTGGCCTTGGCGGCACCCGTCGTGGTCGGGATGATGTTCTCGGCGGCGGCGCGGGCGCGGCGCAGGTCCGAGTGCGGGAAGTCCAGGATGCGCTGGTCGTTGGTGTACGCGTGGACCGTCGTCATCAGGCCCTTGACGATGCCGAAGTTCTCGTCGAGAACCTTGGCCATCGGCGCCACACAGTTGGTGGTGCAGGACGCGTTGGAGATGACGTGGTGGTTGGCCGCGTCGTACTTGTCCTGGTTGACGCCCATCACGATGGTGATGTCCTCGTCCTTGGCCGGAGCCGAGATGAGGACCTTCTTGGCGCCGCCCGCGATGTGCTTCTCGGCGTCGGCCTTCTTGGTGAAGATGCCGGTCGACTCGATGACGATGTCGACGCCGAGGTCGCCCCACGGGATGTCGGCGGGGTTGCGCTCGGAGAGCACCTTGATGGTGTGGCCGTCGACGGTGATCGTGTCGGCGGTGTGCGACACCTCGGCCTTGAGACGGCCCAGGATGGTGTCGTACTTGAGCAGGTGAGCGGTGGTCGCGGTGTCACCCAGGTCGTTGACAGCCACGATCTCGATGTCAGCACCCTGCTCCAGCAGCGCGCGGAAGTAGTTACGACCGATGCGGCCAAAGCCGTTGATGCCTACGCGGATCGTCACGAAACCGATCTCCTCGTTGGTACGCCGGGTTCGACTCCGGCGAGCTGTATGGGATGTCCCCGACCGCCTACGACCCTACCTCCCTGAGGCTCCCGAGGTGACATCGAGATGCCCCATACACGGCAGGGCGTTCCGTACCCACCAGTAGGGTACGGAACGCCCACCCTGTGCGGGAGACCGTCGGGCCTCGCTCAGCCGCGCAGGGCCGCCAGGGCCTTTCCGATCAGGGCCGTCCGGTCGGCCGCCGCGGTGACGTGCTCCAGGCCGAAGCCCAGCAGCACGGTGTCACCCGTGGTGACCGCTCCGTACGTCTTGAAGAGCTCTCCGACGCGCGCCCAGTCCTTGAGGACGGCCGGGCTGCCCGGAGGCGGTCCGGCGACGCTCCAGGCGCCGAGGGAGGTCTCGAAGCCCTCGGCCTGGGTGGCGGTGCCGCCCAGGACGAGTGAGGTGTCGTCGGCAAGGACGCCGTGGCCGCCGGAGCCCGGGTCGGTGACGTAGCTGAGCGAGACCTGGACCGACTTGCCGGCGTAGGCGCTCAGGTCGAAGTTCACCTGCTGCCAGCCGGTGGAGGCGCCCGTGAAGCTGTTCCACGAGCCGCTCGTACCGGTGTTGGTGCAGCCGGTGGAGCCGACGGTCAGATACCGCTTGAGCCAGGGGTGGTCGGCCACGTAGTACCCGGCCTCGCACTCGGCGGGCACGGCCGTGCTGGTGGCGCCGCCCGCCTCGGGGAGCGTCGTCCAGTCGTCGGCGCCGGTGGTGTGGATCTCCAGGATCGCGTGGTCGTAGCCGGGCTCGGTGTCCCACAGGAGCTGCGAGCGCAGCGTCGGCTTGTCGGCGGCAGCCACACCGGTGAGGTCGATGGTGCGGGTGAGGCGCTTGTAGGCGTCGTCGGTGTGCACGGCCGCCGCCATGTAGGAGCCCGCGTAGGGCCCGTAGGGGTTGACGGTCCCGGCGAACTGGCCCGCTCCCGCGCTCGCGAACTGCGGATACGTGGCGACGGGCAGCGAGTCGGAGGTGACGCCGTAGGTTCCCGCCGCGTTCAGCGGGTTGCCCGGTGCGTCGCCCAGCGCGCCGGTGAAGCCGCCGAGCTTCCCCGAGCCGGTGAAACCGGTTGCCCCTGGGGTGGTGGTCCGGGAGTAGGCACCCAGGTAGTACTGGCTGAAGTCGTTCGACAGGGTGCCGTCGCCGAGGTCGACGGAACCGCCGGCGCTCTCCCCCGCCTCGATCAGCTTGCCGCCCTCGTTGAGGTAGGCGCGCAGCTGGAGCTGGGTGGCGTTGCCGGGCCGGACCGCGCCGGTGTAGTGGACGACCGACTTGAAGTGGTCGAGGACGCCGAGCGCGTCGGGGGCGCCCAGCGTGGCGACGTCCCAGACGAGGGGCTTGCTGCCGTTGGCCTTGAGCGCGTCGACGTATGCCTGTGCCTGCGTGGCGGTCGCGCCCTCCTCGGCGACCACGAGCGCGTCGGCGCGCGGCCGCTCGGCCACCGTGTAGGTGAAGTGCGTGCTGGTGGCGCGCTTGCCGCCCCTGGTCCTGCCCGTGAACCAGACCTCCACCTTGTCGCCCGGGTCCCCGCCCTGGACCTTGGCGCGGTACTCGTCGAAGTACAGGTTGTCGGTGCCGCCGTACGTCTCGCCGCCGCGCCAGGCCTTGAGCGCCCTGTCATGCGTACGGCCGCCGTTGACGCGGTACTTGAGCTCCTTGTCGCGCACGGACCGGCGCGCCACGACGGAGACTTCCTGGTCGGCGCCTCGGGCGTACGACGTCGTGAAGCCGGCCGGGGTGAAGTCGGGGGCGGCGATGCCGACCGAGGAGGACGGCTGGTCTGGGTGCGCGACGGTCTCGGCGACCGAGAGCGCGAACGGGATGTTCTTTTCGAACTCCTGCTCGATCAGCTTCTCGTCGTCCGGGAAGGTGAAGACCGAGGCGCAGTCGGCCGCGTTCCAGGCGTCGCCCGGGTCGAGGTTCGACGCGGTCTGGCAGGTCGACATCTCGGGGGTGAACATCCCCATGCCGTTGACGTTGCCCGCGTGCCCGTCCGCCTCGCCGTTGGTGGTGTAGAGCTCGGAGGAGAGCTGGGAGTGGTAGCCGGGGATGGCCGGGTTCTCCGGCGTGCCGGCGAGCGCCTTGTAGATCACGTCGTCCGGGCTCGGCGTGGCCACCTGCCAGCCCACCCCGTAGAGGAGGAGTTCGGCGGCGGAGTGGTAGTTGATGCCGTACTTGAAACCGATGCGCTTCTCGAAGGCGTCGAGGGCCTTCGTCTCGGGCTCGGAGCCGGGGCTCGCGCCGCGGTAGGTCTCGCTGGTGGCGTTGGGGGACGAACCCTCGTCGTCGTAGCCCCACTTGTAGGAGAAGTTGCGGTTGAGGTCGACGCCGTCGCCGGTGGTGATGATGCCGTCACCGTTGATGTCCCGCAGGTTCTTGCGCCACTGGCGGGCGGTGGCGTCCTTGAACGTGTAGTCGTAGCCGTCGGGGTTGGCCGACAGCACGAACCACAGCTCAGTGGAGTCGACGATCTTCTTGATGCGCTTGTTCGTCGTGTAGTTGTCCAGGTAGTAGTGCATCAGGCGCCGCGTCATCTCGGGCGTGATCCACTCGCGCGCGTGCTGGTTGGACATGTACAGCACGGAGGGCTTGGCGCCGTCCTTGGTCTTCTTCGCGCCCTTGGTCAGTTTGAGCGCGAGGATGTCCTGGCCGTTGACCGTCTTGCCGATGGAGACGACCTTGGTGAGGTCGGGGTGGGCCGCACCGGTCCTGACGATCTCCTCCTGGAGATTGCCCTTTCCGCTGTACGGGCGGAACACGCCCTGCGCCGCGTCGTCCACGCGCGTCTCGGCCTTGGCCGAAAGGGTGTGCTCGGTGAGGTCGACGCCCTGCTTCTCCAGCTTGTGAGCCTGCTTGTCGGTCAGATAGACCTCGACCGTGGCCGTGCCCTTGTCCGGCGCTTGTTCGCCGAGTTCGTGGCCGTCCTGTCCGGCCGCGAGCAGCAGGGGTACCTGCTGCTTCGTGACCTCGGCGCGGAAGACCTTGACGGCATCCGCGTCGGGTTTGGGTGCACTCGCGCTCTCCGCGTGGGCGAGCGGCGCCATGCCCGCCCCGCCCAGCAGGAGTGCGCCCGCAGCGAGGATCGCTCTCGCTCTTCGTCTCATGAGCCCCCCTTGCACAGGTTCGCCACAGCAGCGAACAGATGCCAGGCTCATGACACTTCATGGTCAAGTCAAGAGTGCCTCAAGGACGGAAAAACGCCGGTGCCGAGGCCCAAGTGGGCATCGGCACCGGCGTGTTGAGAGTCCGCTGTTGCGGCTGAGCGGATGTCAGCCGACCAGGTTGTCGGCCATCTCCTCGGTCAGGTTGGACTCCGTGCCCGGAATGCCCAGGTCCTGGGCCCGCTTGTCGGCCATGGCCAGCAGACGGCGGATACGTCCGGCGACGGCGTCCTTGGTCAGCGGCGGGTCGGCGAGCGCGCCCAGCTCTTCCAGGGAGGCCTGCTTGTGGTCCATACGCAGCCGGCCCGCCGCCGCGAGGTGCTCCGGCACCTCGTCGGCGAGGATCTCCAGGGCGCGCTGCACGCGGGCCCCCGCGGCGACAGCGACGCGCGCCGAGC
>NZ_JBEXDZ010000162.1:0-22412 GCF_040606085.1 Streptomyces sp. NPDC005485
GCTCCCGGACGGGCGTCACGGCAGCCCGCCCCCGGGGTGGTGACCACCGCCGCGCAGGCCGTCCGGGCCGCGAGCGCGCTTCCCCCCGACGAGTGGACCCGGCGCCCCTACACCAACGCCGCCCTGGACCGGGCGCTGCGCCTGGTGCTGTCCATGGCGGCGGACCGCCCGGACAACGCCCAACTCCTCGCCCGCTCCCACCCGTTGTGGCTGCGTGACGAGAGCCTCGACGGCCACGGCTACAGCGTCTTCTCCGGCCCGCGCCCCCACCCGGCCGCCTCCCGCGCCTCCACGAGCCCGGCGGCCGGTGCCACCGCAGCCGCCGGGCGCTCCCCGCTGACGTACTGGATCGACAAGGACGGCCGCATGCGCCGGGTCACGGCCCGGCTCGCCCCGGGGCAGGAGGCCACGGTGGACCTGGTCGCCGAGCGGGTGCACGCCAAGGTGCCGGGTGCGCCGTGGGAGAAGGCGAAGGAGGCGCGGGGCGCGAAGGGGCAGCGCCGCTAGCCGCGCTTTACGAACCTTCCCTTTCCGTACCTTCTCTTCTTCCGTACCTTCTCTTCGCGGACTTTCCCTTTCCAGACATACGTTACGGAAAGCCCGCAGTTGAGGTCGTGCCGGGCCGATGGAGGAATTGCGCCAGGGGGAGTTGGCGGAAGATTGACCAACGGAGAGGAAGGTTGACCAGCCGATAGGAAAACCAAGGAATTCGCGAATGTACGTTCACCCGCATGCCCGCGCAGCCCCCACGCCCCCCACGCCTGCCCGTCCTCCCCTATCGCAAGCCCACCCGCGGCCGCGACTACTGGGTCCTGGACGACGTCCTGCCCAACGTGGACGAGATCAGGTCCCGTTGCCTGGCCAAGGACGACTGGATCGAAGGCTTCCCGTACAAGAAGGAGAGCTGGCCCGGTCTGCGCACGATGCCCGGCCTCGAACCGGGTGAACTCGCCCGTGTCGAGCGGCTGGTGAAGAAGGAGACCGGCGCGCAGAACCTGTGGCAGGAGTCCGCGCCCGGCGGCGGCACGCTGAACCACAACTGCATCCAGGTCGTCGGCAAGGACGAGGGCGAGGTACGCCCGCACACCGACTCACGCGCCCTGTGCCGGTACGCCGCCGTCCTGTACCTCAGCCCGAACGTGCCCAAGGACTGCGGCACCAGCTTCTTCCGGCAGAACCTCCCCGGGGGAGTCCTCGGCGGCAACATGGTGCAGGCCCCGCACACCAACCTGGTCGAGGCGCTCGGCACGCGCTTCGTCTCCCCCGACTCCTTCGTCGAGGACGTACGCGTACCACAGCGCTACAACCGTCTGCTGCTCTACAAGGCCAACATCATGCACAGCGCGACGGGTTACGCCGGTGCCTCGCTGGAGGAGAAGCGCATGACGGCCGTCTTCTTCTGGATGGCCTGACCCCCCTCACCCCCGACCGGTCGGCCCCGGCGGTCAGTTGTCGGTGCCGTCGCCGGGGACGGCAGCCGAGGCCGAGGTGTGCCAGTTGGTGACGATCGGCTTGTCGACGGTGATCGTGCCGACCTTCAGGGAGACGGGGTTCGGGTCGTCGTCGGAGACGCTGACGATGATGCTGTCCAGTTCCTTGCCGTCGTTGGTGTTGGTCGTCTTCGGGTTCACCCCCGCGTACGCCACCGTGGAGCCGCTCAGCGTCACCTGCTCGCCCACCGCCTGCTCGGCGTTGGACGCCTGGGTCCCGTCGGAGCCGAACGCCACCACGGGCAGGTCGCCCGAGAGGATGCACTTGATGCCGGGCTTGGCCTTCGCCATCACCAGGATGTAACCCCCGGCCTGCGACTCGGACTTCGTGCTCCACGTGAGGTCGTTGGTTCCGCACGCCTGCCCGTAGCCGGTCTTGTCACCGGTGGTGGAGTCGTCGCCGGCCGTACCGCCGGTCGTACCGCCGCTGGTCTTGCCGGTGCTCTTGGCCGGGGTGCTGGTGGACGTACCGGTGGAGGTACCGGCCGAGCCTCCCGTGGCCTTGCCGCCGGAAGCGCTGCCCGACGCGGTGGCCGTAGCACTCCCGGAGGGAGTCGACGAGTTGGCGTCCGAGGCGTCGTCCGACCCGTTGCAGGCGGTCAGCGACAACGCGGCGGCGAGCCCGGCGGCGGCCAGGGCGAGAGTGCGGATGCGGGAGGTGCGGTGCGTGCGCATGGGTGTGCTTCCCGTTCGTGGTTCCTGCAAGGAGTTCTTGCGAGTGGATCTTGCTCGTGGTGTTCGTGGATCTCGCCCACCGGGCCCGTTCGGCCCTTTCCGGAGGGCCCGTTCGGCCCTTTCCGGCGTCGGGTCCCACTCTGCATGCCCGCTGCGGACCGCCGCAATGATCTTCGACCAGGACGGGACACTGGAACGGAAAAGTCTGCTCTGACCTGCGCGAATACTGTCCCCTTGGAACGGCTGTCCGGGACGCGGAACACCTGGCGGAGGGTCGAGTGACGGTCGTGTGGCACTCGTGACACCCGTTTGTGACACCGGCCCCGGTTGCGGATCACCGGAGGGGGGCATCACCCGAAGGCAGGACCGGCCGCGCACTGTTTTCGAGTGGGGCTCCGGTCAGCGGGGTCCGGCCGGGGAGCGCCGGTATTTTTCGGAGGGGAAGTGGCTGTCATGCGTGCGCACGAGCGCGCCGTTCGGCACACCGCACGTGTGGAGTACACGCTGCCGCGCGAGGCCGTTTCGGCGGGCAGGGCACGCAAGCTGACGTCCGCGTTCCTCACGCGCTCACGGTCTCGCGTGGTGCCGATGACCCCCGACCAGGTCGACGACGCGACGCTGATCGCCTCCGAGCTCGTCGCCAATGCCGTCCGGCACGGCCGCACCGGATGCCGGCTCCGCCTTCAGGTGGCACACGGGGCGGTGACGGTCGAGGTCCACGACGACGCTCCGGGGCGGCCCAGGGTCGGCCTGATGGACACCGAGTCGGAGAGCGGCCGCGGCCTCGCGATGGTGCAGGCCCTCGCCCAGCGCCTGGAGGTCGTCAGCACGGGCGTGGGCGGCAAGACCGTACGGGCCATATTGGCCGTGTGAGCCGAGCCGTGCGAGTTGTGTGAGCCGAGCCGTGTGAGCCGTCCGCCTCATCGACGCGAGAACAAAAAACAGCCGGCCGGGGACCACACCTCGCGGTGCGGATCCCCGGCCGACTGCTTCAGGCAGATGTGCCGGATCAGGCGGGAACGATGTTCTCGGCCTGGGGGCCCTTCTGGCCCTGCGTGACGTCGAAGGTCACCTTCTGGCCTTCCTGCAGCTCACGGAAGCCAGAGGTGGCGATGTTGGAGTAGTGGGCGAAGACGTCGGCGCCGCCGCCGTCCTGCTCGATGAAGCCGAAGCCCTTTTCCGAGTTGAACCACTTCACGGTTCCAGTAGCCATGTCATATCTCCTTAGGGGCAGTGCTCGTGGGTCCACACTGTGCGAACCCGCGTCGCCGCGATGATTGCCCCGTCCGGGAGAAAAGCATCCGGAAATTCAAAAACGAACCAACCGATACTGATCGGCAAGTCCGTTTGAAGTCCTTGGGAACCACAACTGCAACTGTTATCGACCCTAGCACGGGAGGGCCTTCAGATGGCCACCCACTATGTCACCTCTTCTGCGGGAATAAAAAACCGGGCGCTGGGCAAGGGCGACGCCGAGCCGCCGGTGGCGGCGGACGTCGCCGTGGCTCACCCGGACGGACCGCCGCACTGGTGAGGGACCGGACCCGATGGTGCCGTAAGAGGACGCAGCCCGCGCGGCGGGCAGGTCCCCAGGCCCGCAGGTCCCCAGGTCCGTCCTCAGGAGGCTTCTGCCGTGAACCGTCCGTCTCGTCCGGCCCGCAGCTCCCGGCCGTCCCGTCTCCTCGCCTGCGCCGTCACCGCGGGAGTCCTGCTGTCGGCGGCCGCGTGCACGGGTGAGGCCGGCGGCGGCCGGGCCGCGAAGGGCGACGGTGACGGCGGTCCGGGCCACCGGGCCGCCGCGTCCCCCGCCACCGGTCAGTCCCCCACCGCCTCCGCGTCGGCATCTCCCGCCCTCACCGACGCCCAGGCGCGGGCCGCGCTGATCAACGGCGCCGATCTGGGCGAGCAGTGGTCGGCGACGCAGGGCGGGGCGACCTGGCGGGACGGTCTGCTCAAGAGCACGACGGCCGCCGCGGACGCGGACCCGGACTGCGGGCGGCTGCTGGACGGCGTCTACACGGAGGAGCTGCTCGGCGAACCGAAGGGTGTCCGCGCGGCCACCGGCTTCGACGACGCCGACAACCAGGGCCAGCTGCACTACCAGGTGGCCGCGTACAGCCAGGCCGACGTGGACGCGAAGCTGGCCTGGCTGAAGACGCTGCCCGCCAAGTGCGCCCGGTTCACGGCGACCGATGTGCGGGGCGGGCGGCAGAGCGTCCAGGTCGCCCCGGTGGCGCTGCCCGGCACGGGGGACGGGCGCGAGGGCCTGCGGCTGACGATCACGGGTACGGCGGCCGACACCGACGGCGACACACCGATGCTGACGCTGGACGTCGCCGCCGTACGGGTCGGGGACCACGCCGTCCTCGTCACCAACGGCGGTCTCGCGGGCGCCGAGGAGGACGCCACCCAGCGGGCCGTAGAGCTCGGCGCCCCGCGTCTGCAGGACGCGATCGCGGGCCGGGCATCCGCACAGCAGCCCACCCGGCCTCCGGTGGAGTCCACCCGACCGCCTGTCCAGCCGGTGCAGCCGCCCGCCGAGCCCGACGACGAGGCCGATTACGAAGACGGCTGACCGCTCCGCCCGCGGGGCTCTAACGCCCGCCCGAACCCGTCGTGTCCCCTTCGCCCGTCGGCGCGGTCCCCTCGATGTCGACGACCGAGCCGAGCCGCAGCCGGCTGTAGAGCCACTTCGCGTCGTACGAGCGCAGGCCGATCCAGCCGTTGGTGCGTTCGTATTTGCCGGGGGCGTTGTCGTCATACGTGAGGGTGCCGATGTAGGTCGTCGAGGTGCCGTCGGCGGAGGAGAGCTCAAGGACCCAGGGGAGCTTCACGGTGTAGTCCTTGTCCGGGAAGCGGACCGTGGAGGACGTCACCTTGACGGCTTCCTTGGCGGTGACCGTCATCCGGCCGGTGGGCGTGGGCGACTTCAGGGTGCCCGAGGAGATCGGCAGGTCGATGTGGTCGAAGGTCAGCACGCGCCGGGACAGGTCGACCGTCACGTCGGGCAACGCCGGGGTGGTGGGCGTACCGGTGGGGCTCGCGGCCGGGGCCGGGCTGCGGTCCGTGCCGTCGCCGCCCGGGTTCAGGGCCAGGACGAGGGCGAGAGCGGTCGCGGCGCAGGCTCCGGCGACGGCACCGGCCGTACGGCGGCGCCTGCGGCGTACCGCACGGTGCCGGATCTCGGCGCCGGACACCGACGCAGGAGCCTCGCCTGCCTGCGCCAACTCCTTGAGCTGAGAGGTGAGTTCATCGGACACGGTCGTCCTCCCTCTCCCCTTCGTCCACCGACAGTTCCCGCGCCAGCGCGGCCCGGCCACGGGACAGGCGGGCCTTGACCGTCCCCACCGGGGCACCTGTTTCGGAGGCTACCTGCTCGACACTCAGGTCGCACAGATGGTGCAGGACCACGGCCATCCGCTGGGGTTCGGGCAGGGTGCGCAGCGCGGCGACCAGAGCGGTGCGTTCGGGGTCGGGGCCCGGGGTGTGCTCCGGCGGGGGCGTACGGCGGACGAGCTCCAGCCAGCGGCGGGCGCGGCGCCAGCGGCTCACCGCGAGCCGGGTCGCCACGGTGCGGATCCACGCCTCGGGCGCCCCGTCGGCGAGGAACTCCCGCCGCCGGTCCCAGGCCCGGACGAACGCCTCCTGGACGACGTCCTGCGCCTCGCCGTGGTCCCCCGTGAAGGCGTACAGCTGGCCGGTCAGCCGGGGAAACGCGGCCGCGTAGAACGCGTCGAACTCTTCCTCGGTCATGCCCCCGCGTCTTCCTCGGTCATGCCCTGACGGACGTCATCCGAGTTTTCCGGGTTCCCGTGCAACCCAGGTGTCTTCGTCGTGCGTACAGGTCCCGTACGACGCACATCGAAACACACCAGGGGGAACAGCATGACCACCAGAACAGCCGGCAGGTACGGCCGTCTCGCCCTCGCCGGGGGCGCGGCCCTGTGCGTGCTGGCGCTCGCGGGCTGTTCGGGCAGCGCGGTGGCCGAGAGCAAGGGCGCCGCGGCGGGGGCCGCCGCGTCGAGTCCGGCCGCGAAGCCGTCCGCGAAGCCCAGGCCTTCGGCGAAGCCGCTGAAGACGCTGGCGGGCGTGCGCGTCAACGTCCTGGACGGGCAGACCGTGGGCGTCGGCATGCCGATATCCGTGACCTTCGACAAGCCGGTACCGGCCGCCGAACGAGCGGACACGGAACGGCAGTTGAGGGTCACCTCGGGTGTCGAGGGCTCCTGGAGCTGGATCAAGGACCGCAATCTTCTCGACGGGCAGCGCGTCGACTTCCGGCCGCGCGAGTACTGGACCCCGGGCACGAAGATCACCGTACGGGCGGGTGCGGGCATCACCCGGCACGTCACCGTCGGCCGCTCCCTCGTCGCCACCGTCGATGTCACCGCCCACACCATGAAGATCGTCAAGGACGGTCGCACACGCACCGTCCCGGTCACCGCGGGCGCGCCCGGCATGGACACCTGGAACGGCACGATGGTCGTCTCCGACAAGGCGACCAAGGTCTTCATGGACTCGCGGTCGGTCGGCTACGGCGACGCGTACGCGGGCTATTACTACTACGCCGTCCACCTCACCACCTCGGGCACCTACCTCCACCAGAACCCGAAGGCGGACACCTACGGGGGCCACCAGAACGTCACGCACGGCTGCGTCGGGCTCCCGACGGACGGCACGGCGAAGCGGTTCTACGACGAGGTCATCCCGGGTGACGTCGTGAAGGTCGTCGGCTCGAAGGACACCGTCGCCGTCGGCAACGGGTACGGCGACTGGAACCTCGACTGGGACGCGTGGCGGGCGGGCAGCGCGCTGAAGTGACCCCCGGAGCGGACCGCGCGGGTGTGAACGCGGTGGGCGAAGTGAATCCGGAGAGCACGAAGAGCACGGAAAAGATTCCGCCGGTGTCATCCAGGCACCGCGTCACGGGAGTTTGAAGGGGTGGAGAGGCGCCCTCCGTTCCGTATCGCTCATCCGGATCCTCAACGGTCCGTTCATCGCTAGGAGTTGTCCGTTCATGACACGGATGCAGAAATACGTGGCCGCCGCGGCAGTCGCTGCCGCCCTGGCCGGGGTGCCCTCGGTGTCGTACGCCGTCTCACAGGGGAAGACGGCGCACGGCACCACCATCGAGCAGAGCACCCCCTTCAGGGCGAAGGCGAAGGCCGCGGCGGCCGCCCACGCGGTGGCCAGGAAGGCCCCCACCGCCCGCGTCGTCGCGTCCGGCGAGCACGTGACCGCCGCTCCCGGCTTCGAGCTGTGGCTCACCGCGGACGGCAAGCACTGGACGACGCCCGGTGACCCGGAGCCGCAGTTCCGCAGCGTCGTCGACGGCAACATCGACCTGGGCACACCCGGCGTGTCCAGGCAGTCGGAGAGCACGGGCGGCCGCTACACCCTCTCCGGGCTCTACTACGGCGGCAAGGGCACCGCGTCCCGCGTCGAGATCGAGACCGGGGCCGGGACCGTGCACGGCAAGCTGCTCACCCTCGCGGGCAAGCCGGGCTGGGGCGTCTGGTACGCCACCACCGCCGCCCCGGCGAAGAGCGACGGCTTCGACTTCATCGGCGCCGTCACCGTGTACGACACCCGGGGCAAGGTGTACGCCCAGCTGAAGTAGGCGTACGGGCGGGGGACTTGGGAAGGGGACCGGCCGGCGGGGGACTTGGCACCGCGCCGCGGCCGCCGCCCGGTCCCCCGCCGTTTCCCTCGCATCCCCCCACGTACCCGACCCCGAGGGACCACCGGCCGTGCAGCCCGAGACACCCGAAGCCTCCGCAGGCAGCGACGACTTCGCCGAGTACGCCACCGTGGCCTGGCCCCGCCTGGTCCGCACCGCGCACATGCTCACCGGCGACTTCCACGAGGCCGAGGATCTCGTCCAGACCACGCTGGCCAAGGTGTACGCGCGCTGGCAGCGCATTCCGCGCGACGACGTCGACTTCTACGTGCGCCGCTCGCTCGTCAACAACAACCTCAGCCGGGTGCGCAGGAGACGGGTGGCCCAGCTGCTCATGCCGTTTCTGCCCGAGCGGGTGCACCAGAGCGAGCCGGGGCACGCGGAGGCGGTCGCGCAGCGGGCCGCTCTCGGTCAGGCGCTCGCCGCCCTGTCGCCGCGGCAGCGGGCCGTGATGGTGCTGCGCTACTGGGAGGACCTGAACGAGCCCGAGATCGCCGAGCTGCTCGGCTGCTCGGTCGGCACGGTCAAGACCCATGCCCGGCGCGGCCTCGAAGCCCTGCGCTCCCACCCCGTGTTCGCCCGCCGACAGCCCGTCTCCGGAGCCCGCTCATGAACCACCGCCGTCACACCTCGCGCCCCGCGGACCCGGCAGGTCCCGAAGTCGGGCTGGTGCGCGAGGTGTTCACCGACGTCGCGAACGACGTCACCCCGTCCGCGGTTCCGCTGGCCGCCATCGAGCGCGAGGGCCGGCGCCGGCGCCGCCGCAGGAGCACCGTGCTGGGGGCCGCCTGCGGGGTGCTCCTGGTCCCGCTGGCCGTGGTCGTCCTGCGCGGCGGGGAGGGGGGCGGGAGCGGGGCCGGGACGGCGGAGAAGGGGACGCGGGTCTCCTCCTCCCCGACGCAGACCCCGGACGCCTCGCCCAGCCCCTCCGTGCCCCCCGGGAAGGTGCGGGTCGTGACGCCGGGGGAGCGGGTCCGGGTCGCGCCCGGCACCCGGATCTGGCTCACCCGGGACGGCAAGCACTGGACCGAACCGGGGGCGCCCGAGCCCCAGTTCAGAAGCGTCAGCGACGGCAACCTGGACATCAGCGTGCCGGGCGTCAGCCTCCAGGAGTCGAGCGAGGGCGGCACGCACTTCCTCTCCGGCATCTACTACGGCGGCGCGGACGCGGCGCGGGTCCGGATCGAGACGAGGGCCGGCGAGGTCAACGGCACGGTGCTCACGCTCGCGGGCAAGCAGAAGTGGGGGGTCTGGTACGCGAGCGTGAAGGAGCGCGACACGCCCTCCTCGACCTCCTCCTCGTCCGCACCTTCGACGACCGGCTTCACCGAGCGGGTCACGGTGTACGACTCCGCGGGCGAGGTGATCGCGAGCCAGGACTTCAGCCTGTGAGACGCCGGCCCCTCGCCACGGCTGCTGCTCTCCCGGGCGACGCACACCGGGGGCGCCCGAAATCCCGTACCCGGTGGCAGGACGCGTACGGGGAACAACTCTCCGTCACCGCCGCCCCCTCCGCTCAACACCCGTCGAAAGGCAACGATTGGGCCACCCCGGCGCGGCTCCCCAGCAACACTGAAACCCCCGTGACCGGCCTCATCACCGGCCTCCGGCCCAAGATCACCGGGGATTCAGCCGACCTGCCGGGCTGGTCCGGCGAAGTGAAGAAGGACATCCAGCCCTTCCGCACGGCCGAATAGGACCCATACTGGCATCACGATGACGAAGCCAACCGCGCCCCGGCGCCACCTGCCCACCAGCCCCTTCGCCGCCCCCACCGCCCCGGAGGCCAAGCACTTCAGCCTGGGGGACCGCGTCTCCCACGACCAGTTCGGCCTGGGCACGATCGTCGGCGTCGAAGAGGGCATCGCCATGCTCGTCGACTTCGGCTCCCACCAGGCCCGCGTTGTCAGCCCGTACACCCGGATGCACAGCCTCTGACGTGTCCCTGCTCCCGTCTCGGTGAGACGGGAGACGGCACGATCCTCACCCCGCGGCAGTGGCCTCGGCGGGCTGCCGGGTGCGCGACGGACGGCCGTCGAGGTGGACGACCACGTGCGCGTGGAAGCGGTCGACGGAGTCGTCGACGCTGCGGATGAAGCCCGATTCGGCGGTGCCGCGCGTGTTGCCCATCCCTCGGAAGAGCGACAGCCGGAAGCCGCTGATCCGAGCCCCGTTCTTCGGCAGAATGTCCGCCGGTTCGGGGCGCAGGCGCTCCAGCGTGCCCCGCGGCCCTCCCGCCTGACCGGCGAGCAACGTCTCGACGTGCAGGTCGGCCGGGGCCTCGTCGAGCCGACGGATGAGGCGTTTCGCCCAGGTGAGGGGCTGCCCCTGTTCAGGGGCGGCGATCTCGATGGACGTACGCAGTTTCCCCGTGCGCAGGTCCGCGCTGAGCGCGAGGATTCCGGCCGTCCCCTCGATGCGCAGCTCCGCGTCGAGCTTTCCGTCCAGGCAGAGGCGGTCCGCCAGGGCCGCACGACGGGTTCGGGGATCCGTGCCACGTTTCGCGCGCTGCACCGGGAGTACCTTCTGCCCCAGTTCGCCGCCGAGTCGCAGACACACCTGGCGCACCAGCCGTTCCCAGCTCTCGACGACCTCCACCGCCCGCGGGTCGCCCTGGCACAGCGTCTCGTCGTCGATCCCGTTGCGCACGGGCACCCAGGCCGGGCCCATGTTCTGGAAGCCGTGACAGCCGGAGTTCTCGTGCTGGAGGTAGTACAGGAGCTCCTGGAGCAGCCAGGCGTGGGCGGCGTTGCCGACGCCCTCGTGGCGGATCAGCATCTGGGCCTGATGGGTCACCTCGGCCCAGGACAGGTGCCAGAACGCCACCTTGTGCTTGCGCCGCCCGTCCGACTTGACGTCGACGAGTGGGCTGCCGTCCAACTCGACGTCGTTGGACAAGGTGATCACCGCTTCGTAGCCCCGCCGGGCGGCGATGTCGACGTACGCCTGCACCTGGTCCGGCTTGAGGGAGTTCCCGTTCGTCTTGGTCTCGACCAGCGCGGTCCACAGCTTGCCCGCGCGCTCGACGCGGATCACGCCATCGGGCCGTCGCGGAGAGTCCCCGTTCGGCAGCGAGACCTCCGTGAACGTCTCCATCCGCCCGGCCGGCGCCCCGAACGCGGCCGTCAGTCGCCGCCCGAACTCGGGGACCTGAGCCATCACCGACAGCAGGACGGATGTCGCCCGGGTCTCCCGCTCCCGGTCGCTCTTGAGGGCGGAGGCAGGGAAGAGCCGGGCCGTCCGCCAGGAGTCGTTCTCGGCCAGGGACTTCTTGACCACCTTGGGCAGCGTGACCTTCTTCTTGACGGTACGAGGCCGGGGCACCCGCCTGGCCACCGTCTCGGCCGCCTCGACCGGACCGCTCGCGACCTGGGCGGGAATGGCGGCGACGGCGGCCGACACCTCCGCCTCGACGGCCACTGCCTGCACCGCCGCCTCGACCGCCTCCACACCGTCCGGCTCCGCGCCGTCCGGCTCCGCGGCGTCGTCGATGTCGACACCGAAGTCGGTGGCCAGACCGGCGAGCCCGGACGCGTATCCCTGACCGATGGCCCGGAACTTCCAGTCGCCTCCCCGCCGGTAGAGCTCGCCGAAGAGCAGCGCGCTGACCTCTCCCGCGTCCTCGATGGAGAACCGCAGCAGAGTCTCCCCGGAGCCGCCGGCCAAGGTCAGGCAGACGTCGTTGAGGTCGCCGAACCGTGTCGCCTCGTCCCGGCTCGCCGCCACGACGATCCGCTCGACCCCGGTCGGGATCGCGGTCAGGTCGAAGGTGATGCGGTCCTCGCTGCCGCCCGCGGTCGGGGACTTGCCGAGGAGTTGCACGCTCCCGTCGGCCGCGACGGGGTGGTTGTAGAAGTAGAAGTCCACGTCGCTGCGGACCTTGCCGTCGGGATCGAGCAGCAGCACGGACACGTCCGCGTCGCCCTCTCCGGTGGAACTGCTCCAGCCCAGGCTCACCATCACGGAGCCGATGTCTTCGCTTAAGGACGCCAGACCTACGTTGCCGCCCTTGACCATCTCGTGCACGAGGCCCCCCAGATGCACGGCCGCAGGGGTCAGCCCCCGGCGGCCCGTCGTTCGCTAGCAGTGTGTGACGCACCCCACACCCAGCGCATCAAGGGCACGATAGCGCCAGGACCGGAGGGTGGTGACCTCCGCGCGTGATTCTTTCCTCCGGCATATACACCCCGTGCCCGGCGTATCCGTATCCCGGAAACCTCAGAGCGGGGGCTGCGCCGGGGCCGGTCCCAGGGTCGTGGTGCCCGGGGCCGTGCGGTGGCCGAGGCCCGTGCGGTACGCGTCGAGGGCGGCTTCGACGCGGCCGGTGCGGCGGAGCAGGTCGCCGAGCAGTCGGCACAGGTCGGCGAGGTCGCCGGCCGCGCCTGCCCGCTCCAGGAGGCTGAGCGCGCGGACGTAGTGCTCCTCGGCGGTCTCCGTGTCGCGGGTGTCCTCGGCGATGATGCCGAGCAGCCGGTGGGCGGCGGCGGAGTGGACGGCGCCGCGCTCGGAGCTGAGGTCGCCGAGGACGTCGTGCAGCAGGGCGGCGGCCTCGTCGGACTTGTCGCGGCGGTGCAGGACGTCGGCGAGCTCGACGGCGACCTGGCTGCTGTAGAGGGCGGCGCGCCGTTCCGAGAGCATGGCCTGCGCCTGCCTCAACTCGCTCTCGGCACGCTCCAGTTCACCGTTCTGGGCGTAGAGGTAGCCGCGCATCCAGTGGCAGTTGGCGAGTTCCGTACGGATCTGGAGCTGGCGGTAGAGGTCGGCCGCCTTGGCGAGGGAGGTGTCGGCCTCGGCGATCCGGCCCTCGGCGATCATCGTGCGCGCGACCGAGCGGTGCATGCGGGCCACCAGCGCGGGGTCGCCCGCCTTCGGGGCGAGGGCGAGGGCGAACTCCGCGGCCTGGGCGGCCCGCGCATGCGCGCCCATGTCCATGTACGGCGCGATGACGCCCGTGTAGAGGAGCAGCAGGGCGTCCGGGTCGTGCAGGCCGGTGCGGTTGAGTTCGTCGAGGGTGGACTCGAACAGGTAGCAGGAGTAGCGGAGTTCACCTGCGAGGTAGTGGGAGACCGCCCGGCCGCGCAGGGCGGGCACCCGGACCGGCAGCGGCGCGTCGCCGAGCCGCTGCTCCGACTCCTCGAAGCGCTGCCTCGCCGTCGCCAGGTCCCCGGTCTCCAGGGCGCATTCGCCGAGACCGAGCAGCGCGGCGGCCTGCTCGGCGCACAGCCCGTGCCCCTCGGCCTCCGTGAGCAGCGCGGTGTACTGCTCCGCCGCCACCTCCGCCTCCCCGGTGGCGAGCGTGCGCTGCGCGTCGGTCAGCCGCAGCCGCAGGTCGGTGGCGAGGTGGGCGGGGCGGCCGGTGGCCAGCTCCTCGTAGGCGACCCCGAGCCGCTCGGCGATGTGCCGCAGCGCGGGCTCGGACGCGCGGACACGGCCGGCCTCCACGGTGGAGATGTAGGCCGGGGTGTACGCCGGTTCCGCCAGTTGCTTCTGCGTCAGGCCGCGTTCGGTACGCAGTTGCTGCACCCTGCGCCCGATGACCTCCGGGCCGTCACGCTCCGTCATGCGGGTAAGCATGCCATTAAGCGGACTTACGATCGGTCAACTCCTGATCAATGTTCAACTTCCCCTGGAACACTTGCCCTTGGCGTCCAGGAGCCCCTACGTTAAGCGACGGGTTAAGTCCGCTTAATACGCCGCTGTTGCGAGGTTGCCGTGCTCCGACGTATCTCCGCGCGCTACTCCAGAGGCCTTGCCGCAGCCGTCGTCGCCGTGGTGGCACTGATCATGGCAGCGAACTTCGGCCCCGTCCGCACGGCCACACCGCAGGCCCCTGCGCCTCCCCCGGCGGCGTCCACGGTGCACGGGGTGCGCTGACCCTGACCGCTCCGGCGGCGCCGGGCCGGTGGCCGGGTTGCTCAGCCGTGCGAGGCCTCCGCGACGTCAACCGTTTCGGAGCGTTCGCGACGGATGCGCTCAAGTCCCCAGGCGCCGAGCGGCCCCAGCGCTCGATTGAGCGTGTGCCCGTGCTCTGTCAGGGAGTACTCCACCCGCGGCGGCACCTCGGCGTAGACCTTCCGGTGCACGAGACCGTCCTGCTCCATCTCCCGCAGGTGCTGCGTCAGCATCTTCTCGCTCACTCCCGGCAGACCGCGCCGAAGCTCGGCGAAGCGGCGTACGCCATGGGCGTCGAGTTCCCAGAGGATCAGTCCCTTCCACTTGCCGCTCACCACGTCGAGCGCGGCGTCGATGCCGCAGATGTACGGCCCGATCCTCGGCGCCTTGGCCATCACTGACCCCCCTTACGAAAGGGTAAGTACCGCAGAAAATAGTGGGTACTTCCGAGAGTAGTGATGCTCTCCGAGCATGGAGGGGTGAACGAAGAACAGAGCCTCACCACCAGGCAGAACAGCGCTGTCACCGTGATCGGACTCGGCCCGATGGGCCAGGCGATGGCCCGCACCCTCCTCACCGCCGGCCACCCGGTCACCGTCTGGAACCGCACCGCCGGCAGGGCCGACGGCGTCGTCGCCGACGGCGCGACGCTCGCGGCGACACCCCGCGAGGCGGTCGAAGCGAGTGACCTCGTGATCCTCAGCCTCACCGACTACCCGGCGATGTACGACGTCCTCGGCAGCGCCGCCGAATCGCTCGCCGGCCGGACGCTGGTCAACCTGAGCTCCGACACCCCCGACCGCACACGCGAGGCGGCGACCTGGGCAGCGGGCCACGGTGCCGCCTTCCTCACCGGAGGTGTCATGGTCCCCGCGCCGATGGTCGGCACGGAGGCGGCCCACGTCTACTACAGCGGCCGCCACCAGGTGATGGAGAACCACCTGGCGGCGTTGACCCCGCTCGGAACACCCAGGTACCTGGGCGAGGACCCGGGCCTCGCCCAGATGATGTACCAGGCCCAACTCGCGGTGTTCCTCACCACCTTGTCCGCACTGATGCACGCCACCGCGATGCTGGGTACCGCAGGAATGAAGGCCGCGGAAGTGCTGCCGGAGCTGCTCTCCTCCGCCGACGCGATCGGCGCCATCCTGAGGGCCGGCGAGGAGCACCCCGGCGCCGCGCTCGATGCCGGGGAGCATCCCGGCGAGCTCAGCACGGTCAACATGATGGGTGCGACCTCCGACCACATCGTCGAGACCAGCACGTCGCTCGGCCTCGACCTGGCGCTCCCCCTGGCCGTGCAGGCCCACTATCGGCGCGCGATCGAGGACGGGCACGGCAGCGACAACTGGACCCGCATCATCGACGGCATCCGGGGCCCGCGCTGAGGCACGCCCCTTGCGGGGCGCGTCGACCTACAGCGAGGCGGCGAACGCGGTGAAGGTGGCGAAGGCGGCGTGCGTGACGGTGAACGCGCCGCCTTCGGGGTTCTTGGAGTCGCGGATGGCGATGTGGGGGGTTAGGTCGGCGATCTCGACGCACTCGCCGCCGCTGTTGCCGCTGTACGTCGACTTGCGCCACTCGGCGGTGCCGAGAGGGGCGCACTCGACGCATTCGCCGCCACTGGTGCCGCTGTAGCTGGACTTACGCCACGTCACTGCCGTCAACTGCTGGCTGGTCTCCATAGCGTTCCTCCATCACGCGAGCGATCAGGTCTGCCGAGTCCTCCGGAGAGAGGGCCATGGCCTGCAATCGAGCGTATCCGACTGAACGCTCCCTGATCACTTGCGGATTGGCGGTCATGTGGCCGAGGTCGTACGACTCCGCGTAGAAGATGTCCGGGTCACTGTCGAAGCGCAGGAGCGTGAACGAACCCATCATGCCGGTGTGCGGTCCCACCGAGAACGGCAGAACTTGGACATTCACCCAGGGGTTCTGTTGGAACGTCAACAGGTGAGCCAGTTGCCTTCGCATGACCCCCCGGCCGCCCACCTTCTGAAGCAACACCGACTCGTCCAACACCACCCACAGTGCAGGCTCGCGCTGCAGTACTCGTTGCCGCTCCATCCGGGCCGCGACCAACTCGTCGACCTTGTCCGGGTGATCCACACACAGCAGCGCCTCGGCGTACTCCTGCGTTTGCAAGAGCCCGTAGACAAGCTGGCACTGATACGTGGAGATATAAGTCGCCCTCGCCTCCATCTCCGCATACTGCTGAAACCAATGCGGGAGTTGGGACCGCAGCACCAGCCCCAGCAACCTCCCCAACGCGCCCTCCGTCCCGAGCGCCATGTCCACCCGTTCGGTGAACTCCCTCGTCGGGACCTTCTTCGCCGTCTCGATCTGTCCGATCAGGGACCCCGTGCAGAAGACGATCGCGCCCAACTGCTTCTGGTTGAGGTCGGCGGCCTCCCTCAGGCGGCGCAGCTCCGCGCCGAAGTAGTCCAGCGGGGACGCGCTGGGATCCAGGTCCCGGATGTTCACCACGGTGTGCAACCCCCAAGCAGACAGCTCGCGTCGTTGATTCCTGGTCGTAGCCGAGCGTAACCGGGTCGCTCCACTCTGGTGACGTGAATCACGCAACTGACCTGCAAGACGCGGTGATTGGCGCGAGGTACGGCGTCAGCTTCACCGTCGGTGAGCATTCGGCGCGGCACCTGCGGCGGATCCTGCGGGCGTATCTGATCGCCTGGGAGATGCCGGAACTGACCGACGCGGCGGCGCTCGCGCTGACCGAGCTGGTCGCGAACGTCGTACGGCATGTGCCGGACCGGCGGGCCGCGCTGCTGATGCTGTGGCGGCCGGACGGGGTTCGGGTGGAGGTGACGGACACCTGTTCACGGGCACCGTTGTCCACAGCTGTGGACAAGTTCGCGGAGGGCGGGCGTGGGCTGGTGATCGTGGACGCGGTCACCGACCGGTGGGGCTGGCATCCGCTGCCGGGACGGGGCAAGACGGTGTGGTTCGAGTGCGACGCCAAGGGCCCCGACGGCCGGAGCCCCATGTGACGGAGACCTTCGTGGTCAGCAGCGGGACGCCACCGGCGCCGCGCGGTACGCCGCCGTACGGGTGGCAGGCCGCCTACTCTGAGCCCGTGACCTCCCCCGCCGCACGCCGCGCCCGCGACCTCACCGCCGACCTCCCCCTCCCCGCCCTGGAGGATCTCTACCGGGACCTGCACCGGCACCCCGAGCTGTCGCTGCGCGAGCACCGGACGGCCGGGATCCTCGCCGAACGGCTGCGGAAGGCCGGATACGAGACGGCGGAAGGCGTCGGCGGCACCGGCGTGGTCGGCGTCCTGCGCAACGGCGACGGGCCCACCGTCCTGCTGCGCGCCGACATGGACGCGCTGCCGGTCGCCGAGGACACCGGGCTGCCGTACGCCTCCACCGTGCCCGGAGTCATGCACGCCTGCGGCCACGACCTGCACGTCACCTGGGCGGCCGGCGCGGCCGAGGCGCTCGCGGCGGGCCGGGACGCCTGGTCGGGGACGCTGCTGGTGGTCGGGCAACCCGCCGAGGAGACGGGTGAGGGCGCGGCGCGGATGGTGGCCGACGGGCTGTACGAGCGCTTCCCGCGCCCCGACGTGCTGCTCGCCCAGCACGTGGCCCCCGGCCCGGCGGGGCTGTACGCCCACTCGCCCGGCCTGATCCTGTCCGCCTCGACGGACGTCGACATCGTCGTGCACGGGCGGGGCGGACACGGCTCGCGCCCCGAGGCGACCGTCGACCCGGTGGTGACCGCCGCGTACATCGTGACCCGGCTGCAGACCGTGGTCGGCCGGGAGATCGCGCCGCGCGACTCCGCCGTGCTGACCGTGGGGCGCATCGAGGCCGGCACCCGGCACAACATCATCCCGTCCGAGGCGCGCCTCTCCCTCAACCTCCGTACACAGTCGGCCGAGGTCCGCGAACGCATGCTCGCGGCGATCCGGCGCATCGCGGCGGGCGAGTGCGCGGCCGCCGGCTGCCCGCGCGAGCCCGAGGTCACCCTCGGCGCCGTCTTCCCGGCCACCGTCAACGACGCCGAGACCGACCAGCGCGTCGCCGCCGTTCACCGCGAGGTCTTCGGCGCGGCCGCCGTGCTCGACTTCGGCCCGGCGATGGGCAGCGAGGACTTCCCGCACCTCGCCGAGGGCGGAATCCCGTACTCCTACTGGTTCGTGACCAGCACCCCGACCGCCGTGTGGGACGCGGCGCCGGGCGCGGACCTGATGGACCGCCTCGCCGCCGTCCCGAGCAACCACAGCCCCCAGTTCGCCCCCGACCTGTCGACGGTCGGCCCAGGTGTACGGACGCTGGTGTCGGGGGCGCTGACGGAGCTGTCCGCGGCCTGACCCCGAGCAGGTCTTACGGAGCGGTGACATGAAGGGCGTGGCCCTGCTGTTTCGCGGGTCGGCGCCCCTAGCGTCTCCCGTATGCGAGGTATGCGGGTACTGGTCACCGGCGGAGCCGGGTTCATCGGGTCGCAGATCGTGGCGGCACTGACCGCGCGCGGGCACGAGGCGGTGGTGTACGACCTTCGGGAGGGCGGCCGGGACGTCAGAAATCCCCGGGCGGTCTGCGACGCCCTGGCCGGCGTGGACGCCGTGTGCCATCAGGCGGCGATGGTGGGTCTCGGCAAGGGGTTCACGGACGCCGTCGAGTACGTCTCGCGCAATGACCTCGGTACGGCGGTGCTGCTGACCGCGATGGCCGAGACGGGGGTACGGCGGCTCGTGCTCGCCGGGTCGATGGTGGTGTACGGCGAGGGTCGGTACGTCTGCGAGCGGCACGGAGTGGTGCGGCCGGGGCCCCGCGCGCTCCCGGACCTCGACGCCGGACGCTTCGAGCCCAGGTGCCCGGTGTGCGGGCGGAACCTGAGCCCCGGGCTGGTCGCCGAGGACGCTCCGGTCGACCCGCGCAACGTCTACGCGACGACGAAGCTCGCCCAGGAGCACCTGGCCGCCTCCTGGGCCCGGAGCACCGGCGCCACGGCCGTCTCCCTGCGCTATCACAACGTCTACGGCCCCGGCATGCCCCGCGACACCCCGTACGCGGGCGTCGCCTCCTTCTTCCGTTCCGCCCTCGCGCGCGGTGAGTCCCCGAGGGTCTTCGAGGACGGCGGGCAGCGCCGGGACTTCGTCCATGTACGGGATGTGGCGGCCGCCAACGTCCTTGCCCTGGAAGGGGAGTTGGCGGGCGGGGCGCTGCACGCGTACAACACCGGCAGCGGGGATCCGCACACCGTGGGGGAGATGGCCCGGGCGCTGGCGGCCGCGTACGGGGGTCCGGATCCGGTGGTGACGGGCGAGTACCGGCTCGGCGACGTCCGGCACATCACGGCGGACTCGGCAAGGCTGCGGGCCGAGCTGGGCTGGAAGCCGGAGGTCCACTTCGCCGAGGGGATGCGGGAGTTCGCGGCGGCGAATCTGCGTCAGGAGCAGCCGAGCGCCGGATGAACGGCGGAAGGATCAAGATGCGGAGAGAAACCCTGAGATCACAGAACGTTACTTGCCGGTACGTGTGACGATACGGGCCCCCCTGCCGGAAGTTGAGTGCTCAAGCGCCACGGCCAGCAAAGGAACAGGACATGACCGCCCCTGTCCCGCCCGTATCCCCCACATCTCACATACCTCAGACATCCCACATACCGTCATCCGCTCCCGCTAGTCGTCTCTCCCGCCCGTCCCCGCCGTCTCCCCCGCCGGCCGGCCCCGTCCGTCTGCTCGTCGTGGACGACGAGGAGGGCGTCCGGGCGATGCTCACCATGGCCCTGGAGTTCATGGGCTTCAAGGTGACCAGCGCCGCCACGGGACGCCAGGCCCTGGAGATCGTCACCCGACGAGTCCCGGACCTCGTCCTGCTCGACGTGAACCTGCCCGACCTCGACGGCTTCGACGTGTGCCGGACCCTGCGCTCCCGCGGGCTCCTGGTGCCCGTGCTGTTCCTCACCGGACGCAGCGACCTCGACGACCGCGTGCACGGACTCGACCTCGGCGGGGACGACTTCGTCACCAAGCCGTTCGAGCTGAAGGAAGTGGCCGCGCGAGTACGGGCGTTGCTGCGACGCACCGGCGGACAGCGGGCCGCCGACCGGCGCATGCTGCGGGCCGGTGCGGTGGAACTCGACACCGAGGCCCACCAGGCCTGGGCCGCGGGACGCGAACTGAGCCTGACCACCACCGAGTTCGCGCTGCTGCGCTACCTGATGGAGAACACCGGCCGGGTGCTCACCCGCGACCAGATCCAGGAACGCGTCTGGAACCACCGCGCCGACGGCTCGGGCATCGTCGACACCTACGTCTACTACCTGCGCCGCAAGTTGGGCGGCAGTGGACAGTCGCTGATCCGGACCGTGCGCGGAGTGGGCTACCAGCTGTGCGCGGAGTGACCGCGTCGGCCCGCCCGGACACCCCGGACCGGCCGGGCCCCACCGGCACGGGCCTCAACCGGTGGGGCCCCGGCCGTTCGGGCCCCACCGGATATCTGACCGTCGCCTACTGGCTGGGCGCCACCCTGGTGACCCTCGGCGCGGTCGCCACCCTGTCCGCCTCCCTGCTCGGCCAGCTCCTCACCCAGCGCACCGACGAGGAGATCGAGAAGTTCCGCGGGATCGCGCAGCTCACCGTGTCCGAACGGCCCGCCCCGGACGGGGAATGCCTGATCCTCGTCCTCGACGCACAGGCCCGGACCATCGAGCGGTACGCGGGCTCCCCCCGCCTGCCCGCCTTCCCCGCGCTCGACCCCGCCGGGCTGGACGCCCACGCCGCGCGGGACCGCCCGGTGGCGGTCGGCAGCGCCTACCGGGCCCTGGTGGTGCGCGTCCCGGACGCCGGAGTCGACCGTCGGGGCACCTACATCGTCATCGCCCGCTCGACGCAGGACATCCACCGCGCCGTCGTCGACCTGCTCCGGATCGAGGGTGTCGTGTCGCTGCCGCTGCTCGGCGGCGTCGTGGCCGGTGCCAGGCGGCTCGGGCGCCGGGAGGCCCGTCAGCGGCAGGAGGCGGAGCGCGGGCTGCGGGAGTTCCTGGCCGCCGCCGGCCACGAACTGCGCAATCCGCTGACCACCATCTCCGGATACGCCCAGCTGGCCCGGACCGGCGATCCGGCGTACGAACAGATGCGGGAGAAGGCGCTGGGGCGGGTGGCCGCCGAGGTCGAGCGGATGGACTCGCTCATCGACGAGCTGGTGCTGCTCAGCCGCCTCGACCTGGGCCAGCCCCTGAACGTACAGCCCGTGGACCTGGGGCAGCTGTGCCGCGACGCCGTCCGCTCGGCTCTCGACTGCCATCCAGGGCATCCGGTACGGCTGCTGGTCGCGCCCGGCGAACACACCGTCATCGGCGACCCGTTCAGGCTCCACCAGCTGGTCGCCAACCTGCTGACCAACGCGCGGGTGCACACGCCTGAGGGCACCCGGGCGACGCTCGGGGTCGGTACGGAGGACGGGCACCGGGTCATCGAGGTGACCGACGACGGGCCGGGCGTGCCGGAAGAGGTGCGCGCGCGGGTCTTCGACCGGTTCGTACGCGGCGAGGACCCGGGCGCCGGCAGCGGGCTCGGCCTCAGCATCGTCGCCGCCGTCGCAGCGGCGCACGGCGGCACGGTGACCCTCCAGCCCTCGGACCACGGAGCATGGTTCAGGATCCGACTGCCGGCCGCGCCATGAGCCCCAGGCCCGGGGTCCCGCCCGGCCTGGAGCCCTCGGACCACCGGGCATCGTTCAGGATCCGACAGCCGGCGGCACCATGAGCCTCGGGTCCGGGCTCACGCCTGGCCTGAAGCCCTCGGACCACCGGGCATCGTTCAGGATCCGACACCCGGCCGCGCCATGAGCCCTAGGCCCGGAATCACGCCCGGCCTGAAGCCCTCGGACCACCGGGCATCGTTCAGGATCCGACACCCGGCCACGCCATGAGCCCTAGGCCCGGAATCACGCCCGGCCTGAAGCCCTCGGACCACCGGGCATCGTTCAGGATCCGGCTGCCGGCCGCGCCATGAGCCTCGGGTCCGGAATCACGCCCGGCCTGAAGCCCTCGGACCACCGGGCATCGTTCAGGATCCGGCTGCCGGCCACGCCATGAGCCTCGGGTCCGGAATCACGCCTGGCCAGGAGCCCTCGGACCACCGGGCATGGTTCAGGATCCGACTGCCGGCCGCGCCATGAGCCCCAGGCCCGGAGTCACGCCTGTGCCTGGAGCCGGCCCAGTTGGTGCTGGACGTGGTCCAGGGCTCCCTGTCTGCGCCCGGGGACGCGCAGCCGCAGGTCGGCCAGTGCGGGGCCGAGTTCGCGGGCCCGCGAACTGTCGTCGATCCGCCCCCACTGGTGGTGGGCCCGGTCCACCGCCGTCTCCACGGCGGGCGCGTCCGCGGCCTGCCCCGCCCCAAGCCGTACGGCGGCCACCGCCAGCCAGGTCCGGCAACTTCCCTCCGCGTCCCCGGCGAACATCGCCAGATCCGCCCGCACCTCCATCCAGTGCAGCACCTGCTCCGAGCCCACCCCGTGCGTCCGCAGCGCACCCTGCTCCCACTGTGCGGCGAGGGCGACGGCTTCGTCGTGCCGCCCGGCCTGGACCGCGGAACTGATGGCGGCATGCGGGTCTTTCAGCCCGTCCGGCGTTTGAGGACGAGGCCGTTCAAGAGCTATGACACCGTCGATTCGGAGCTCGCCGCCGCCCTGCGAAGGCAGGAC
>NZ_JBEXDZ010000163.1:0-22050 GCF_040606085.1 Streptomyces sp. NPDC005485
AACACCCCGGCAAACCTTTGCCAGAACCCACACCCCCACCTCATGCCAACCTCAAGCAAACCTCCAACACCCCACCCCACACCCCCAGACCAGACACGCAGGGGAGGCCGTACGGCGGTGAGCGTCGCTCAACACGCATCCGCTGGTCACAGGAGGGCGCGCCCTCCGAGATCGATACGCACCTCCCGCGGCACTTCGGTCACCACCCCGTGGTGCTCTTGCGGTTGCCCGGCAGCAGTGGACGCGTCGGAGCACGCGAACGGTTGCCGTACCGCATCCGCGAGTGCGGTCGCCTCGCTCGCATCGGCGTCGGCCACTCCCCCGCCGTAGCGCTACCGCACCGGGCGCCCTGTTCCACGGTCAGCCTCTCGCTTAGACAGAGCATGGATACCGAAGGAACGGAGGTGACAGGCAACTCGCCCATCGGATACCCCTCGCTTCTGCTCGTGGCCTGGCGTGGCGAGGAGATCCCCAGGCGCAGGAGGCAATGCGGTACGCGACCAGCTGGGGCGAGGGGCGAGCGATCGGCCTCGGCCATGATCTGCTCGCCCTTCTGCACAACGGCCTCGGCCAGTACCAGGACGCCCTGGCCAGCGCCGAACGGGGCGGGCGCGCACGAAGATCTGGCCGTCGATGGGGTTCGCTCTCGTCTTCAGCGCCCTGCCCTGTCCAAAGGCCCGGTATTCCCGTGTTCCTTCAAGGCCGAGTGCCTGCGTGCCCGAGTCCCACCTGCAGCAGTCACAGATGTTGTGGGTCGGCCAGGTGCCTTCGAAGAACAGACCGCCGTCCGTGTAGACGCAGACACGGCATACGTCCTCGTCCTCGACACTACGGACGGGATTGCTTCTCTTCACGGACGCCCACACTGGACGACGCCCTGGTGGCGTCTTCTGGTGACCCCGTTGCGGCAGCCAGCCAGGTCGCCGCAGCGACCGTGACCGTGACGAAGTTCGACCAGCCCCCGGCACATCCGCGTCCTCGCTCCTCGTCCCCCCTCGATTGCGGTCTCGACCAGAGCTGACTGCTGGCCCGTCCGGGCGGACCTGCCTGTGTCATCGATTGGGAAGGACAGTCGGCGGCCACCATGACACGAGGGCATCCGCCTCGTACCGACATGCAGCCCCAAGGAGATGCCATGCGGCACCGTCCCGAGCCACCTGAGCCCGTGCGCGATGGGCGTGCGCCCCGGCGATCGGCGTGGTCGCTGCGCGGCCGAGGCCCGAGGACGACGCCGGCCCTCCCTGCCGGGATGTGCGGAAGATCGGTGACACGGAAGCGCTGGCTGTTCGTGCTGTCCCTCGGGCTGATCACGGGTGCCTTCGGTCCCGGTGGCGCGATGGCCGCCGGCAGCGTCGAATCCGCCGCCTCGCGCTGCGACTCGGCACCGACCGGCAGCCGTGTCCAGGACTACTTCCTGCATTTCACGGTGCCGGCCGGGCTGATGCCTGACCCGCAGTTCGACGGCCGCCAGGCGAGGATCCAAGTCCACCGGGTCCGGCCGGTCTACGCCCACGGGAAGTGCCGGAATGTTCCCAACAGGGCGGCAGTGCTGGTCCACGGTCGCAACCTCCCTGGCACGCCGGTCTTCGACATGCGACACCCCGCCCCCGAAGGGGGGTCGCTCAGCATGCAGCGAACCCTCGCCCAGGCGGGAATCGACACGTTCGCCCCGAGCCTGCTCGGCTACGCCCATTCGACGCGGTTTCGCCACGGACTCGACGATCCCGGCAATGCAAGCCTCAGGCCATACCTCTCCGACGGCTCCTGCCCCTACCCCGAGGGGTGCGACCGCAGTCACCTTCCCTTCTTCCGCCTCGATCAGCAGGGAACACTGCTGCTGAACAACCCGCTCAACGGGCAGCGGCGCGCGCACTCCAGCAACTACCGCTTCGGGCGCATTGACCTGTGGGTGCGCGACATCCGTCAGGTCATCGACGACGCGATCGCGCGGGACAGGCCGTCGGACGGCAAGGTCACGTTGGTCGGCTACTCGCTCGGCGGGCAGCACGTCGGCCGGACCCTGTTCGCGGCCAACCCGGTGCTTCCCGGTAGCGCCGCCGTCATCGCGAAGGTCAACCGCGCTGTGTTCGCAGAATCGATCTTCGGCACACCGACCGAGGAAGTGACACCGACGACGGGGTTCACGTCCTTCCCGACGAATCTCACCACCCGGTCGGACAGCGACTCGACCTGGGCGATGGCCCCCGAACGGGACGCTGCCTGCACCGGCCACATCGTCCCCAGCAGTCAGCAACAGCTGTGGACGCAGCTCATGGAGGAAGACCGCCTCGGCCGCAGATGGGGAGGCGACCGCGACCATCCGACCGGTGTCAGCCGCGCGCCGACGTTCTCCAGCTACGGCTGGAACGCCACCGTCGCGCAGCAACAGACCACACCCTCACTTGTCATCAACGGCCTTGAGGACAGGACACCCCTCGCAACGCCGGCCGACGCAAGCGCGCTTTACAACAGCCTTGGCACAGCCAACAAGGTGCAGGTGCAGGTGCAGTGCGCGAGCCACGCCATCCTGTGGGAGGGGTGCTCCGGATCACGCTGCACCCCACCATCAGGAACGCCTTACGGTGGGCTCCCCGGCTACCCCTGGGCCGGTCCCCATGCCACGGTCCAGGCCGCGGTGATCGAGTGGATCAAGAACGGCACCTTCAACTCCGCGACGAACGGCCGCTTCACCGTCAGCACAAGCGGTGTGGTGACGCCTTCCCCGTGACGGGCAGCACGAGGCTGCCCTTTCGCCCCAGGGGGCAGGAGCCCCACGGCTCCTGCCCAGGCCCTCCGGTGGCAGGGTGACGTCGAGACGATCCGGCGGGCGAGCGCAGTCGTAGGCGCCTTCCAGGTCCCGCCGAGCGACTCCCGTTCTCAGGCCACCATCACAGATCGAGGGCCGGCCGGTCAGCGGTGGAACGGCGCCGTCGCCCTGATCGACGGTGCGGCGCCCCGGCTCTTCGCACACCGGCTGATGCCAGGGGCGCCGGTCACGTTTTGCGCCGCAGATCCCGTTCGCTTTCGAGACCCCTACCCGAAGGCCGGGCACACCCGACGCGATGGAGCACCGACACCTGCGGGAAGCCTTCGTCACGCCGACCCGGACCGGAGACATCGCCTCCCTGGAGGCACTCCTCACCCCGGACGCGCGCCTTTCGCACGACGACCGCACCGGCGACCCCGGCCGCGTCCCCGTTTCCAGGGGCACCAGAGCTGCGGCGTGTTGAAGTCGTTTCTCCCCGGCCTCCTGTCACACATCCCCCGGTCACCCGGTCAATGGGGTGTACCCGCCACCCGGCAAGGAGATCACCGTGGAATCCCGTCTCAACTACTTCGGCAACCCCCTGGCGGGGAAGGTGCTGAAGCACATCAACTCGGCCAACAAGGTGCTTGCGGACTCGACGCTGTCGACCACGACCCAGGAGCTGGTGAAGATCCGCGCCAGCCAGATCAACGGCTGCGGCTTCTGCACCGACATGCACACCAAGGACGCAGTGCACGAGGGGGAGACTCCGCAGCGCCTCCACCTCGTCGCGGCCTGGAGGGAGGCCAAGGTCTTCACCGATGCCGAGCGCGCCGCACTGGAACTGACCGAGCAGGGCACGCGCATCGCCGACGCGGCCGGGGGTGTCACCGACGAAGCGTGGGCCAACGCGGCCAAGTACTTCGACGAGGACCAACTCGCCGCACTGCTCTCCCTCATCGCTGTCATCAACGCCTACAACCGCATCAACATCATCAACCAGCAGCCGGCCGGCGACTACCAGCCCGGCCAGTTCGGCTGACCGGCACCGACAGCCGCCCCCAGGCGGTCCGTCTCCTTGCCACCCCGGCCTACGGCGGGAGACGGACCGGCGGCCCATCAGCCGCCCAACCGAGGCAAAAGCCGTCTGACGAGCCACAGCCCGCCTCTGCTGCGCAGCGCGGACACCCGGCCCACACAGCGCACCGACCGCTGTACGCCTTCCGCACACCATTTCACCGGCCCCCGGCTGCACCGCCAAGTGCCGGACGCGGGGCACAACCTGCCGCAGGAATGTCCCGAACGCATTCGCGACCGCGGTTCGTGATGTCAGGCTCTTGCGCCAGGAGCAACAGTCAGGACAGGGCCTTTCGATGTCGGCGTGGTGATCTCACGCTTCACGCCGGCGGCCGAGGGGCCCTGCTGGATACTCGTCCCTTCAGATCCTCGTGCAGCTATTCAGGGCACAAGAGCTTCAGTGCTCGCAGAGGGAGAACTCTCGTTCATAGAGCTGCTCGTTGTGCTCGTCGACGAAGAACTTGCGTTCCTGCATGAGTTGTTCGCGGTAGTTCTTGGCCTGTTCAAGCGTCATGGTCGAGGTGTCGAACCATGGTTGTTGCGGTGGCACATCGGATGTCGAGACGATCTTTTCCGACGGGTCGACCAGGAAGAACGCGAGAATTTTGCGATGTCCCGGGCGGGTTGGGTCCGTGAGGCGGAATGAGCCGACGCGGTGTTGCAGGATGTTCGGGAACGCCAGGCAGCGGCCCTCTGGGGTCGATGTCGATCCCAGCACCTGGTTCAGTGCTTCTTCGTCCTCCAGGCCGTAGACCTCACGCAGGCCGTTGTCGTCGTTCTGTTCATACTGCGGGTCGTCGAGTGCCGCCCGAAAACTCAGCCGGCTTTCGGTGATGTTCTCGCTGTCCCAGTAGTAGATGCCAGTCGAGACGATCCGCTCGTTCATCATCCCCTCGACATGCCAGGAACCACCGGCGTACTCAGGCTTGTCCGGGGTGAGATGAATGGTGGCGAGCTTGACGATGACCTGCAGACGGCGACCGCGCAGGTCGACTCGGGCGGATTCCTCGGGCAACTCGGGCAGGGTGAAGGCCGGGGCATCCGGGATGACCGGGCGGCGATTTTCCCACCAGCCGTCCTGGGCCTCTTCCCATACGCGGACGGCTTCTGCGTAGGCCTCATCATCACCGAAGGAGGATTTCTCCGGATACTCCGGCTCCGAGTCGTACCACCCGTAAGGATCGGCCTCGATCCGCAGGGGCCGCGGATGACGCAGATCGGTGAGCACGTTCTCCAGCAGCGGCCGAAAGCGCGCGAACAAGTCCGGCAGGACGGACGCCAGTTCGCGATGAGTCTCGGGGTGGACGTTGTTGACGTATGAACGGAAGGCGACATCGCCGTCGTCACTGACGTCGACGTCCGTGGGTAGCCACTGGAACTTCTCCGAGAATTCGTACTTCGAGTAACGGTCCGTCGGGTTCTGCCAAGCCTCCTCGGGCGCACCGCTCACCTCTCTCACCAGGCAGAACAGTGAGGGATGAACCAGATCCAGTACCTGACCGTCGGATCCGGGGTGCCAGTCCTGTTCAGCTTCGGGGACCTGCTCCAGAACCCGAACCGCCTCGCGCAGCCGGGATCCGAGCTTGTCGTCGACCAGCGCGTCCGACTGCCACACCCCGTCAACGGCGGACACCTCGACGCCGGTCTGTCCGTCCCGCAGCGCGGCGTAGTGCCGGAGCTCCGCAAGCACATAGCCAACCTGTGCTTCGGTGAGGCCCTGGGCGAGAGCTTCTTGTGTCCACCTGTCGACGATGTCGGCATCGTTCATCTTGTCGAACCATCCCGGCTTCGCCCGGATGAGTGAGCTGCACTGCATCATCTGAAGTTCCCGCAGCGTTCGGGGCGTTGCGTACGTTATGGAACGGGAAGCATGAAAGGGCAGCGGGAAAGCAGACAGGCCGGTCAATTCTCTTGGTCCTCCCAGTCGGCGTGCGGTGGCGGGAAGGATACTTCAGCAGACTGACACCGCAGCCGTCGTCCCTGTCATCGCTGGTCCGGGAACCTTCGACCGCTTCGTCAGCGGCACTGGCCTCGCCCGTGGCACATCGCGCCGGCCGGCTGAAGTCAGATGCTTCAGATAATGCCGTGCGGTCGGCAGGATGTCAGGAGACGCTGGGGCAGTGAATCAGCTTCAGCAGGTTGTGGCGCTGGTGGACGGGGTGTTGGGCCAGGACGTCATCGGTACCTATCTCCACGGCTCCTCCGTGCTCGGTGGACTCAGACCGGCCAGCGACTTGGACGTACTCGTCGTCTCCCGACGGCGCATGGACGAGCGAGTGCGACGGGCTCTCCTCGATGGACTGCTCGGAATCTCCGGCTCCCCACACAAGGCCCGCCCGATCGAGCTCACCGTGGTCGTCCAGTCCGAGGTCCAGCCATGGCGGTACCCGCCAACGGGCGACTTCCTCTACGGCGAGTGGCTGCGGGCGCAGTACGAGGCCGGTGTGGTCCCCCAGCCGAAGCCGATGCCCGATCTGGCCCTGCTGATCGCTATGGCGCTGACGGGCGACCACTCCCTCACCGGTCCGCGCCCGGCACAGGTTCTCGACCCGGTCCCGCGGGCCGACCTGGTCCGGGCGAGCGTGGTGGGTATCCCCGGCCTGCTCGAAGACCTGGACCGCGACACCCGCAATGTTCTGCTGACCTTCGCCCGCATCTGGACCACACTCGCCACCGGCCGGATCAAGTCGAAGGACGCTGCCGCCGACTGGGCTCTCGCCCAGCTCCCGCCCGAGCACCGAGCCGCGCTCGAGCACGCAAGGCAGCTCTATCTCAACTGCCTCTACTCCGAGGAAAGCTGGAGCGAGGCATTGCGGTCGCAGTTGCGTCCGCATGTGAACTACGTACTCACTGAGATCGAAAGGCTGAGGTGAGAGCCCTTCGCCCGTTGACTCCGGCATGGGTGGGTACGGCGGCGAAGCCGCAGGCGAGCCAACCGCCTGGCAAAAGGGCGGCACGGCCGAGCTGATTCAGCATCAGCCCGGCCACACCGCCGCGTCCCAGCGAGCCCCGTGCCAGTTGTCTCAGCGATCTACTTCGGTGGTGTTCTCGGGAACGTCCGCGGCGAACTGGTGACCTGTGGGCGTGAGCGGACCAGTGTTCTCGCCATGCCGACCCCCGCCACAATGGCGGCGCAGTGCAGCACGGGGGCGACAGCGAGATTCTCCGGCAGTGCGGCATCGGCAGGGTGAGCCACGGCGACGAACAGGGTGAGGGGGAGTTTCCAGCTGCTCCAGGCGAAGAGTGAGCCCGACCCCAGCCAGCCGAGTGCCAGCAAGAGCCGATGGGGCACTCGGGACGCGCTTTTCCGGGCGAGTGTCCAGATGGCGGCGGCACCGGCGAGTGCCCAGAGCGCGCCTACGCCCGTCAGTAGATGCCAGTTGGTATCCCGTTCGGCCGGTCTTGCGACTCCGAGGATTCCGCCTGCCGCCCAGTACGCCCAGATGAGACCGACGATGCCCGCGACGGCAGCAGTCCATGACGGAGCGGCAGGGGCACCGTCCCCGACGCGACGCGCGAAAGCCTCCGGCCAGCGCCGGTACAGATAGGCGGGGACCGCGAGAGCCAGCCCCAACCCCATCCCGATGAAGCTGAATTGGATCAGCGCGCCTTCCCAGCCGGGCATGACTGGGTCGTCGCCCCCGCTGTCGGCCGCTTTGCCGCGCCCGGCGTCGAGCACCGTGCTGAGCACGGCAAACGGGAGGATCGATACCAGGAATCCCGCCCCCGTCCAGGCGCAGAAGGCCACCAGCCACCCCGGTATCCGCATGCCCCAGGGCCGGACCAGAGCGAGCGCCAGGGCGATTCCGATTCCCGCCATGCCGATGGTCACCGTATTGAGGAGCACCCAGCCGGCCCGGTCGAAGCCGTCTTCGATCGGTGCCAGGCCCAGCAGAGCGCCGATGACCCACGACAGTTTGACCAAGAGGTAGGGCGACATCGCGAGGGCCGCCCCGTACCCCGCGAAACGCCCAACCCGGTCCCAGTGTTCCACCTGCATGCTCCCTCCTCGGCGAGGACTCCAGCCTGGGGGATCACACATCCGCCACGCGTCAGCTTCAGGGGCCCCCTGCCTCCGCCGGACGGCGGAGCCCGTTGTCATGCATCAGGTGGGCCTTGCCTGCCGCTGTCGAGGCGCACCAGTGTCAAGGGCGAGTTTCACAATGTCTGAGCGAGGCCGGTGGTTCAGCCCGACGATCCCAGGATCACAACGCACAGCCCGATCATCTTTTCCCGGATGCGGAGACTGCCCCGGCAAAGCCGCAAGGGCACCGCCGTCACCCCCACGCGATGCGGTCTTCACACCTCATGGACCGGACAGCTCGACCCTCTGTGACAGAACCAAACGTGTGTGTCTCGGGTGCGCGACCACGCGAGCAGCGGGGCTCCGTCCCTTTCGGGCGGAGCCCCGTTGCTCGCCTCAGGCCATCTCAGCCGAACCGCAGGATGCGCGGGGCGAAGGTGCCCTCGGGCCCGTCGGCGCGGCCGACCGACCACACCGTCGTCGTGCCTGGCACCGGCGCCAGCCGCAACACCGAGGAGTCCCCCTCGCCGGCAACTGCCGGTTCGCTGTACTCGGTGAACGACTGGCCGTTCCAGGCAAGGAAATCCGGCCCGGGGACAAGCGGCGGATTGCTGCCCGGTGGGCCCCACTTCTGCGAGCGGGCCACCGAGACCCAGGCCAGCGCGCCGGACGAAGTGGGCGACAGTGAGGTGACCGAGCCGAAGTCGGCGGGCACGGTCACCCGGCTCCATGTCTGCCCGTCCCAGCGGACCAGCAGCGGCGGAATCGGTCGACCCGGCGGCCCGCCGACGAACCCGGCCGTGCCACCCGCCCACACCTCCGTCGGCGAGACCGCCAGCACACTGCCCACTGCCGACCGCGGGAACCCGTCCACGATCGTCTGCTGCCACGCCTGCCCGTTCCAGTGCGATACGGCCGCCCCTGAGTCGGCGGCGCCCGCGGCCCAGACGTCGTCGGCCGCCAGGATGTGCAGGCCGTACACGGTTCCCGGCGGCACGGGCACGTCCTGCCAGCCGCGCCCGTCCCAGCGCAGCAGTACCTGCGCGCCGTCGCGCGAACCGATCAGCCAGGTCTCACCGCCTCCGGCGACGACTTTGGTCAGCACGGCACCGCGCGGTGCCCGGCTCTCGTTCCAGGCGCTGCCGTTGAAGCGAAGCAGGTGGGGGCTTCCTGCCGAGTCCCGGCCGACCGACCAGACTGCGGTCGGTGAGGTCGCGGCGATGGACAGCAGCTCTCCCTGCCAGGTGATCCCGGGCAGATTCTGGCGCTGCCACGCGGTTCCGTTCCAGCGCAGCACCAGCGGGAATCCCGGCGCCTCGCGGCCGACGGCGTCGGCACCCACCGCCCATGCCCGGTCCGGCCCGAGCGCCACGGCCTCGTTCAAACCAGCCTGTGGGCGTACCTGTGCAGGGACCGGAACGTGCTGCCAGGACAGGTTGTCCGCCGCGGCCGGGCTCATGACGGTCAGGATGGCCATGGCGACGGCGAGGGCCGTGACGAGAAGTCTGCGTGCCATGGTCAGCCTCCCAGCCGCTCGCTCATCAGATTCGGTTTCGAGCCGTAGATCTCGACGGTCCCGAAGGACAGCAGCGAGGACCTGGCCCTCGCCAGTGCACGTGGTTTGACGTCGATCGCGTTCGTGCGCTCCGGGCCGTAGGAGAAGGTGGTGTGGACGCCGTCCACCCGCGCGTACTTCGACTGGAACGCGTGGTCGCTGCGCATCGGCAGCCACAGCGCGCCATCCGGGCCGCGCACCATGGCTTCGGTGTAGGTGTCGCCCAGCGGTGGGTGGGTGGTGCGCCAGGCGTGTCCATTCCAGGTCATCAGGTAGGTGCGGGCCACGCCGTCGGTGTACTGGCTGCCGCCGATCGTGGCCCGGCCGGACGGTTCGAGCATGATCGTGTGCACGTTGCTGTCGGGCGGCAGGGGCACCTTCGCGTCCCGCCACCCCGTGCCGTCCCAGCGCAGAACGGTCGTCCCGGTATTGGTGTCCGCCCAGGCCCAGACGTCGGTGGCCGTACGCGCGGTGATCCCCATCAGGTACAGCACGCCATCCGGGGTGGACTGTGTGGTCCATCCGGAACCGTCGTAGTGCAGCACCTTCAGCCCGGTGTCGTCCTCACCGACCACCCACGCGGCACCCGGAACCGCGGTGAAGTCCTGGTAGGTCCACAGGGTTTGCGGCAACGGGACGGTACTCCACCCTCCCGCCGAGCGGCGCAGGATCTCCCCCGCTCCCGCGCGGTTGTGGAAGATCCACACCTCCTTGCCGACGAACTGCACCTTGCCGAGCCAGCCCGGTTCGCCGGTGCCGGGGAAGGTGGTGTCCCGGCTCCACGCAGTGCCGTCCCATCGGTACAGCATCGGCCGCATGCCATCGGCGGTGTCCTCGTACCCGGTCGCCCACGCCTCGCCCGGCCCGCGGGCGGCGAGATCGGACACGGTCACCGGCGGTGCCGCCGCCGGAACGGGCACCTGCGACCAGCTCGGCGTCACGACTGCGGCCGACGACACCACCGCGACCGGCGACATCACCGTGGCACACGCGATCACAAGGCAGACGATGACCGCACGGAGACCTTTCACGGGACCCCCTCAGAGCGCGAAGGTCGCACAGCTTATGGGTGGTCACCCCAACTGTGAACAGACGGAACACGGTTAATCCGGTGTTCCTCGCTGCGGGAGAACGGAAGGGACGGTTCACTGCGACAGAAGGCCTTGGCCTTGTCACCGGAGTTCCCCGAGCCTTGGGGCCAGACCGGCTTGCGCCTGGCCCCGAAGCCGTGTCAACTCTGCAGACTCCACTGCTGGTTCGCTGCGCCGGAGCAGCTCCACAGTTGAATCTTCGTTCCGTTGGCGGTGTTCGAGCCTGCGGCCTCAAGGCACAACCCCGACTGCACTCCTGTGATCGTGCCGTTGGGGTTGATGTTCCACTGCTGGTTCGTCTGCCCGTTGCAGTCCCAGATCACCACGGGGGTGCCATTGCTGGTGCCCTTCCCGGAGGCGTCCAGACACTTGTTGCCGTAGACCATGAGTTGCTTGCTGTCGGTGGGCGCCCACCGTTGGTTGTTGCCGCCGTTGCAGTCCCACAGTTGTGCCTGGGTGCCGTTGGTGGTGGTGGAGTTGTTGATGTCGACGCAGCGGCCCGACGGCTGGCCCACGATCCGCTTGCCGGTGGGCGGAGGGGGCGGGGTGGACGAGTCGAACTGCGTGAAGAACTTCCACACCTCGCCCGAGGTCCAGGTGCGCCAGCCGTCGCCGGTGGACCCGTCTATCGGCCCGGGGTCGTGACCGGCTCCGTCGAACGCCGCCCAAACGACCGGATACCCGGCCCTGCACCCGGAGTAGGTGGTGACGATGTGCGTCAGGCTCCCGTTGGCCGGCTCGGGCGGGTTCTGCGGGGTGCAGCCGTTGTTCCTGACGAACGTGTCGCGCAGCGCCCGTCCGGACGAGATGGGCAGCACGTTGTCTCTGAGGCCATGGAGCCCCATGTACGCGACGGGCTGGGTACCGCCACTGCACCCGCTGAGGTTGGCGCCGGAGTAGACCGCGACCGCGCGGAAGACCGTCGCCCGGGCACAGGCGAGGGCGTACGACATCGCACCGCCGTAGCTGAAGCCCGCGGAGAAGAGCTGCGTCGTGTCGACACACAGGCCCGCCTCGATCTGCCGGACCATGTCGTCGACGAAGGTCACGTCCTCACCGCCGGAATTGGCCCAGCCGTTGCCGAAGCCCTGGGGCGCCACGAAGATCGTGCTGTTGTTCGCGTTGTCCGCCAGCCGCCTGAGTCCGTAGTAGGACCAGTTGTAGCCATCGGTTCCGCCCGAGTCGACATCGTTGGCGGTGCCGCCCCGCCAGTGGAATCCGAAGACCAACCGGTAGGGGTGGTTGTTGTCGTAGTTGGCGGGGACTCTCAGGATGTAGCTGCGGTTCTGGCCGCTGCTCGAAATCGTATGCGTACCGCTGGTCAGCGTCGGGGCCTTGCCGCATCCGGCAGTCGGCGCGGCGGCTGCGGCGCTCGTGGGCGATGTGCTTGCGTCGAGGCCGCTGCTCATCGCCGTGCCGGCTGCGGTCATGACGAGAAGCGCCGCACTCACAAGGGGCATCAAGAGGGACTTACATCTCATCTACTTCTCCTTTTCCGTCGTGCGTTGATCGCTCTGCGTGCGTGAGCCCACCCATCGGGCGGTTCACACGCCGGTGATGGTCCATGCGTTGTTGGTGCTTGAGTTCGGCGCCCACATCACCGTGGTCGAGCCGGACGTGGTGCTGCCGCTGCCGTCAAGAGCGGTGCCGGTGCCGCGGTTGACGATCTGATAGCGGTTGTCACCGAGGTTGTTGAGCGACCACTGCTGGTTGTTGCCGCCGTTCCAGGCCCCTTGCCGGGCGGGAGCGCCGTTGGCGGAATTGCCCCAGCTGTCGGCGACCATGCCGTTGGTGCGGTTCACGATGCGGTGGTAGCCGTTGCCGAGGTCGATGAGCTGCCACTGCAGGTTGCTGCTCCCGTCGGAGTTCCACTGCTTGAGGTTGGAGCCGGAGGCGACGTTGCCTCCGCTGTCGAGCAGCAGTCCGCTGGTCACGTTGGCGATCTTGACCCAGGTGGTGGGGCCGCCCGGCGCGCCAAGGACCGGGATCTCCCCGGAGAAGGTGAGCTTGACCGTGTACGCCAGGGCGCTGAACGGCGGGTTGGACGAGGGCATGGTGAGGTGCATGCCGGAGGCGTCCTGGGCCGGTGCGGGCAGGTCGATGTAGGTGCCGGCGGTGGTGTTGAGCAGTTTGGCGCCGGTCAGGCTGCTGAGGTTGATTCGATTCGAGTTCAGCGTCGTGATGGTCATGGTGCTGCCCTGCCAGCCCAGCGCCGTGGCGTAGAGGACCTTGTTGTCCCGGCTGCGGGTGAACCGGATGTCCTTCGCCACGCCGGCCACGGGGCCGCTGAACGAGCCTCCGCCCATCTGGGTGGGGCCCTCGCCGTAGCTGGTCCAGGAGCGGGTGGCGTAAAGCGACTCTCCGAAGCGGCCGAGCCAGTCGCCCATGGCGAGCAGGATGGACTGCTGCCCGGAGGGGATGGTTCCGTCGGCCATCGGGGCGATGTTCAGCAGCATGTTTCCGCCCTTGCTGACCCGGTCGATCAGCGAGTGGAGCAGCGCCTGCGTCGAGTAGTAGCCGATGCCCACCGTGTAGCACCAACTGGAGGAGGAGATGCTGTCGTCGGTCAGCCAGTAGGGGGTCAGCAGCCCTGCCGGGCCGCCGCGCTCGAAGTCGTAGACCTCGCCCTTGTTGTCGAGGCCGTCCTTGTAGGTCGCGACCACGTCCTTGTTCCACGCGACAGCCTGGTTGTAGTAGTGCGCGAGGAACTGGAGCCGGTAGGACTCCTGCACCAGGCCCAGGTCGAAGTCCTGCCAGACCAGGTCCGGCTGGTAGCCGTCGATGACCTCGATCAGCTTGTCGTACCAGAGCTTGTTCTCCGCGGCCGAGCCCTGCTGGCCGAAGAGGAGGCGCAGCGTCGGGTCGGACTGGTTCGGCACATGGTCGTAGAAGCCGTTGAAGTGGTAGGCGTGGTGCAGCGAGGCCATGAACTTCAGCCCCTGTCCGCGGATGGCCTGCGCGTGCAGCCCCACGAGGTCGAGTCGGGGGCCGTGCTGGACCGAGTTCCAGACGTTGGAGCGGCTGTTCCACATGGAGAAGCCGTCATGGTGTTCGGCGACCGGTCCGGCGAACTTCGCACCCGCTGCCTTGAACAGCCGCGCCCAGGCGTCCGGGTCCCAATTGCCGCCCTGGGAGGCGAGCTTGGGGGCGAACTGCACGTGGTTGCCGGCCTTGTCGCGGGCACCGTCGATGAAGTTGTTGTACGGCCATGCCGCGGGGTCGCCGTAGGTCGCGATGTGATGTTTGTTCTCGTTCGAGCCGCCGATGTACATGTTGCGCGGGTACCACTCGTTCCCGTACGCGGGAACGCTGAATACACCCCAGTGGTAGTAGATGCCGAACTTGGCGTCCTGGAACCAGGCCGGGGCCGGGGGGTGCTGGTCCACTGAGGACCAGCTCGCGGTGTAACTTCCGGGGCCGTCGGTCGCCGCGGCCTCGGGGGCGAACCGCAACAGGCCGTAGGCGGTGGCCGCGCCGGCCGTCGCGAGCAGCCTGCGTCTGCTGATCGGAAGGGAGGAAGAAGACATGGGGGGCCTCTCAGAGGGATGGGCGGTGGCGTTCAGGAATTCGGACTCCGGCGGAACGGGTGCGGCGGGCAACGGTTGTGGTCGGCCGAACGGCGTGCGGAGCCGGTCGGCCGACGCGGCTGACGTGCTGACGCGGCCGCCGACGGATGCGGTCGGTGGTCGTCAGCCGGTCACCGGATCAACTGCGCGACCACTTCTGGTTGTTGCCACCGGTACAGGTCCACAGCTCAAGCAACGTGCCGTTGGCCGTTCCCGCGCCGGTGGCGTCGAGACACAGACCGGACTGGACACCGGTGATCGTGCCGTCGGCTTTGATGGTCCACTTCTGGTTGCTGCCGCCGGTGCAGGGAAAGATGTCCACCTTGGTACCGGGGCTGGTGCCCTCGCCCGCGGCGTCCAGGCAGTCGCCGCCGTAGACGCGCAGCTCGTTGGCCGAGGTGTTCGTCCACTGCTGGTTGCTGCCGCCGTTGCAGTCCCACAGCTGCACCTGGGTGCCGGACGTCTGCGACTGGTTCGGCACGTCAACGCACCGGCCGGAAGCGGCCCCGACGATCGCCGCGGTCGTGCCGCCGGATCCGCCGCTGCCGGGCGTGATGGACAGGTTGTCGAACTGTGCCGTCTCGGTCTGGCCGGTCGCGTAGCCGACCTGGCCGCCGGCCCAGGTGTAGTCGTTCACGGAACCGACCTTGGAACCGTCGATGACGGCGGTGATGCTGTTGCCGGAGAAGGTGAGGCCCAGGGTGTGCCATCGGTTGGTGCCCAGAGCCGTGGTCGTGCCGCGGGCCAGAGTGGAGACGTTGCCGTTGGTGTTCGAGTTCAGGACCGACCACGCTCCGGTGTCGCTCACCCGCAGGTGGTAGGCGTTCAGTCCGCCGGTGCTGCTGTAGTCCTGTGCGTTGGCACGGCCGATCAGTTCGGCGTATCCGGGCTGTTCGAGCAGCACGTCGGACGAGACGGTGTAGTTGCTCCAGCTCACGTCACCGAGCAGGGCGTGCGGATCGGACAGCGCGTCCCAGGTGATCGGCTTCTGCGGGCTCATCTGGCGTACGCATTTGCCGTCGTGGCCGCCGCCACAGCCGACCGTCTCGAAGGCGCCCTGCCAGTCCATGAGGTACTTGGCCTCGGTGCCGGTGGCGTAGCTGTCGAAGGAGTCGCTGTACGGCAGGTTCATGGCGCCCCGGCCGGGACCGGCGGCGGTGCCCTTGCCCTGTCCTGTCGTGGTGGTCAGGGTGTACACGCGGCCGGGCTGGACGGTCAGGCTGAAACTGCTGCCGGACGGGGTGACGTCCGTCGCGTGAACGAAGTAGTCGGCCGTGTTGTTGGAATTGACGTTGGTCGACCAGACATGGACGGCGCTGGTGGACAGCCCTCCGGTGACGTTGAAGTTCAGGGTCTGGGCGCTGCCGGCGTCCATCGTCTCGATGACCGTGGAGTAGTCGGAGTTGTTCGTGGACTTCAGTGACACGTAGCTGCCGTTGTTCCGGTTGCCGCCGATGTATCCGCTGGAGGCGTCGAGGTAGTGCCATCCCGGGGCGGTGAACTGGCTCGTCTGCGCCATCACCCAGGCGTTCTTGCCGATGGCGTAGTAGCCGGACCATGGCTGCGGGGCAAGGGCGAGACCCATGGTGGGATAGGGCAGGTTCGGCGTGAGCGAGGCGACCACGGGCCAGTTGAGATACGCGGTCATCCGGCCGTCGATGTATCCGCGGTTGATGCCGCGGGCCACGGCCGGTGCTCCCGCGTTGTAGTCGTCCGAGCCGTTCTCGCTCGCCCACAGCGGTTTGCCGGTCGACGTGGCGGCCGACGGCACCGCGCAGTTGGACTGGGAGGAACGGTAACCGCAGGGGTAGTGCGTGCCGATGACGTCCACCGAAGCCGCGAACGCCGCGTTGGAGTTGATGTCGTTGGCCACCGCCCAGTCCGAGTCGGCCGCGACGATCCTGACTTTGCCGTAGCCGTTGGTGTTGAGCGCGCTGCGCAGTTGTTCGTACCAGGAGATGTTGTAGCCGCGCTCGTTCCAGCCACCGAGGTAGTCGATGCTCAATCCGTGCTGTTTGGCGCAGCCGAGCCACGAGACCAGATAGTTGATCATGTCGGTGGACCAGAAGTTGCCGCCGCCGATCCAGCCGGATGCGCCCCAGGCGAGCCCGTACAGCTTGATGGCCGGGTTGCGCGCCTTGGCCTGCTCCATCAGCCACCACTCGTAGCCCCGGTTGCAGTTCAGGTCGGACCGGGTGTGCTGGTGACTGGGCTCGGCCCCCGAGGTGGAGTTGGTGTCACCGCCGATCTCGGCCTTGAGGATGTGCAGGGAGGCGCCGTATCCGGGCCGGAACAGGTAGTCCAGGACCTGGCCGCGTTCGGGCTCCGGATAGTCGATCAGGAGTCTGCTGTTGCCGCCCCCGCCGCTGATCGCTCCGACGCCGTCGAAGGTCCGGCCGCCTGATGAGCCGTTGATCGTGATCGAGGTGGCGGCCTGGGCCGGAGCGGCAGTCGTGCCCACGATGCCGCCGGCGGCCAGGACGAGGCCCGTGAGCAGGGCCGTTGGAACGCGTAAGCGCCTCAACAGCCGACTGAATGCTGACACGGTTGTTCCTTTCGCAGGTCGAGGGGTGTGCCAGGGGGAGCTGGGGTCAGCGCAGGAGGAAGTCCTGGTTGGTGCCGGGTGCGTTCTTGCACTGCCATTGGTCGAGTTGTTGGCCCAGGTTGCTGCCGCCGCCGTAGACGTCCAGGCACAGACCGCTGTTCTGGTTCCGGAAGGAGTACGAGCCGTCGGACTGCTGTACCGGCAGCCAGAGGGCGGCTGCCGCCGTGCCGGGTGCCTGTTGGACGATGTCCGGGGTGCCCGCCGCCGTGGAGCCGCCGGCCACCGCCACGTCCAGCCCGGAGTTCTGGGCCCGCAGCTCGCCGTAGCCACCCGAGGCCGGCACGAACTGGAACAGCTGGTTGCTCTGCCCGTTGCAGGTCCACTGGTCGATCGCGGCGCCCGCGCTGCCGGAGTTGCCGTACACGTCCACGCACAGGTTGTTGTGAGCGGCCACGAGTTGGTGGTGGCCACTCGGGAAGCCTCCGCTGGACGGAGCCGGTGTCAGATAGACGGCGAACGCGTCGTGCGAGGCCTGGAATGTCAACGGCACGGTGATCGAGCCGCTTGAGGTGCTGACATTCTGGTTGTACACGATCGGTGGTGACGCGAGAGGTGCCTGGTCCGGGATGCGGTGCACGGTGACGTTGACGCTGCCCGCGTTCGCCAGCCAGGGCACCGACGCCAGCCCGTTGAAGGTCACGGACGCGGTGCCGGAGTTCCCGTTCGAGTTGCCGATGATCGCCACCGCGCGCTTGTTGGTGGGATCCTCGGAGGCCGAGATCGCGGTCGCGCCGACCTGGCCGGAGGTGTCCACAAGGGTCCCCGTCATGTCGGCGTAGTCCCGAAGCGCCCACCAGTTGCCCGTCGGCTGCCAGCTGCCTCCACTCTGGGTCAGGACTCCGGTCAGGTTCGGAGTGACGCAGCACACCCAGTTGCCGCGCATCGCGTTGGTGTAGCCGGACTGCGCGAACCGCGCCAGGTACCAGGCCGTCACCCCGGCGGTCTGCCGGTCGGCGGGCTGGTACTCGTTCGCGGACAGCGGCAGCGGACCGATGCCCGCCGTGGTCAGGGCACTGTTGAGGGACTGCGACACGGTGACCGGGTCGTCGACATCACCCTCGTCGTGGTTGGTGATCATGTCCGGCACCGTCCCGGCCGCCTTCACGTGCGCGAGCCAGGTCCGCCATTCGCCCGGGTTGCTCTGCGGGGTGAAGGCGAGTGACGGCCCCACGATCTGCGCCGAGGGGGCGATGCGCCGGATCTCCCGGTAGGCGGTGTCCCACATCTGGAAGTACTGGGTGCTGTTCATGCCCCGGGTCCAGAAGACGGAGATGTCCGGCTCGTTCCAGATGTCGTAGGCGAACTTCAGGCCCGATGCCTGCAGCGCTCCCACCGTGGAGTCGATGAAGCTGATCCAGTTGGAGCAGTTGCCGTTGTCGCACGGGTACGTCGTGTTCGACGGCTGCCCGCCGTTGGCGCCGTAGATGTCGCTGACCAGCACCTGGTACTGCGCGTGGTAGGGCGGCTGAGTGAGCCGTTTCCCTTGCGCGATGATCGAGTCGATGTCGGCTCGAGTGGCCGAACCGTACTGGTAGTTGTCCCTGATCCAGCCACCGGAGAACCATCCGCCGCCGCGGAACGCGTTGATCCCCAGCGGCTTGATGAACTGGTCCGCCGGCTGACTGCCGTCCTGCGTGAAACCGTAGAGGAACCCCTCCCCCACACCGGTCGACGGGCCCCGCGTCGACGCCAGGTTCACGCTCAGCACCTCGCCCGAGGCGGCCCGGCTCGCGGGCGACGCCGACAACTGCAGCACGAACGCCAAGACGATGCCGAATGCCAGTACCAGGGGGCCGAGCCTCGCTCTCGTCCTCATTCCATCCTCCTGTGGTTCGGCGAGTGGACGGTGCGGTGAGACGCCGGGGCGGTGGTTGAGTGCCGCCCCGGCGCTGGGTGACGCGGGATTGTGCGGAGTCAGCTCAGCGACCACTGCTGGTTGGATCCCCCGTTGCAGGTCCACAGTTCTACGGCGGTGCCGTTGGCGGTGGCGGCGCCGGTCACGTCGAGGCACAGGCCGGACTGGGCGCTGGTGATGGTGCCGTTGGCGTTGAGGTTCCACTGTTGGTTGCTCTGGCCGTTGCACGTCCAGGTGATGACCTTGGTGCCGGGGCTGGTGCCCTTGTTGGAGGCGTCCAGGCACAGCCGGCTGCTTCCGGAGTAGACGGTGAGCTGGTGGGAGTCGGACTGGGACCAGGTCTGGTTGGCCGCTCCGTTGCAGTCCCGGATCTGCGTCTGCGTACCGGGAGTCGTGGAAGCGCCCGGTACGTCCAGGCACCGGCCCGCTCCCACCGCATGCAACGCGGTCGTCGTGCCGCCACCGCCTCCTGTCCCGTAGCCCGCGGCGGTGATGCCGGCCTGGACGGCGTTCTCGGTGGCGTCGGAGGGATAGCCCGCCGTCATCGCGCCTTCGAAGAACTCGCCCACCCCATTGGGGCTGTTGTCGCCCCCGGTGCCGAGCAGGACCGAACTGTCGACCTTCATGGGTGAGTAGCCGTTCGGCAGCGGTCCGGAGAAGGTGGTGGTCAGGCCGCCGCTCGCGCCGTTGCCGTATTTCAGAGTGAAGTTGCTGGTGCCGTTGTTCTTCAGCCACGCGCTGACGAAGGGGTAGTGCACGCCCGAGTTGTTCGGGTCCTTGTTGGAGCCGGTGTTGGTGTGGAACATGCCGTTCTCCAGGTCGGCCTCGACCCACGGTCCGCTGCCGGTGCAGCCGTTGAACCAGCAGGCGGTGCCCCAGTAGATGGCGTTCATGGTGGCGTTGCCGGTGTCGGTGTGGGAGTTCTCGCCGCTGCCGTAGTCGAAGCAGCACCACTGGTTCGTGTAGTTCGACGACGTCACCATGTAGATGCCTTCGGGCTGGGCTCCGGTGGCCACGCCGCTCGCGTGATCGAGCCGATAGCCGACGCCGGGGGTGACCTTGACCCCGAAGACCTGATGGCCGGCCGCGGTCACCGGCAGGGCCATGGCGTCCGCTCCGACGTCGGATCCGTTGGGGCCGGGGCCCTTCCAGTAGCCGCCCCAGGAGATCGGCAGGTCGTTGTGCTTTGCGGTCTGGTCGTAGATCTTCGTGATCGTGCACGACGTGCCCGAGCAGAACGACACCTGGGACGCGCCGTCCGCATACCCGCCGGCGCTGAGCAGTCCGATGTCGCGGAAGCTGCGATCGGAGGAACGTTGAATCTGGTACAGCGGCCCGTTGTACGACGCGAAAAGCGCCCTGGTCGTGGAGTGCGCCGTCACACACGGCGTTCCGCCCGCGGAGTAGAGGTCGCACGGAAGCGACCCGTCCGCCAGGCGGTGGACCGCCGGATGGACGACGGCTGACGTACCGGCCCGCGAGGGTGTGGCGAACGCCGGTACGCCGAACGCGGCCACGGCCATCGCCAGGGCAAAAAGGAGCACGGTTTTCCATCGCCTTCGACGGCTGTCACCGGCTGGTTCGAGCATGGAGACCTCCTCTGTGGCTGTGCACACCCGTTGGCGCCGAAGCCGGCAGTGGTCGATGGGGCGCTGCGGAGCCGCTCGGCTGCCTGCGGCAGGTCGGCCCGGGCGGTGCTCGGTGGAGGCTCGACGGGGGACTCATCCCAACGTCCAGCGCTGACTGTTGGCGCCGTTGCAGGTCCGCAGCTCGGCGAGGGTTCCGTCAGCGGTGGCACCTCCGGCGACGTCCAGGCACAGGCCCGACTGGACGCCGGTGACCGTGCCGTTGGGGTTCAGCGTCCACTGCTGATTGGCCCCGCCGTTGCACGACCAGATCTCCACCTTCGTCCCTGGGGTGGTCTGGTTGTTGTAGGCGTCCAGGCACATCTGGCCGCTGCCGGAGTAGACGGTGAACTGGTTGGACGTGGAGTGCGTCCATGTCTGGTTGGCCCCGCCGTTGCAGCTCCAGATCTGCATCTGGGTGCCGGCGGTCCTGGTCGAGTTGGGTACGTCCAGGCACTTGTCCGCACCTACAGCGTGCAGCTCGCCGGTCACGCTGGTGCCGCCGCCACTGGTGCCGCCCGCGACCCGGTACATCACCGTGCCGTGCGCCGGCACCGAGGCGCTGATCCTGTCCGAGGTTGTCGAGGTCGACCCCGTCCACAGGTCGGTGAGTGTGTAGGCGGACGCGCCGGTCTTCCCGATCGCGGCGGCGGTGGTGGTGATGGTCGCCGTCGAGCCCGTCTCGTTGAACAGCGCCACCGACACGTCCCCGTTGGCCAGCGGCTTGGCCAGCACGTCCAGGCCGCCCGAGGACGACACCATGGTGCCCTGTTTGCCCAGGGAGTCCTGGTCGACGGCGATCACCCGGGAGTTGGTCAGCGTGGACAAGGTGTCCGCACTGGCCGAGGGGATGTTGGTGCCCGCGATCAGCGGGGCGGCCATCTCCGCCCACAGGCTGAACTCGCTGCGGCTCTCGGTGGCCGTCATCGAGCCGTTGCCGACCTCCAGCATGTCCGGGTCGTTCCAGTGGCCGGGGCCCGCGTAGGAGGCCAGTCCCACGTTGCTGTGGAAGATCGACAGCATGCTGGCGAAGTTCGCGCTGATGTCCCCGGTGGTGCGCCAGCTGTTGCCCACGCCCGCGCCCCAGGTCCACACGTTGTCCTGGCCCCAGTTGCACAGGCTGTACAGGATCGGCCGGTTGGTGGCCGCCAAGGCGTCCCGCATCGCGGTGTACCGGGTCTGCGCCCGTACCCCGTTGTTGTTGCAGTTGTCGTACTTCAGGTAGTCCACACCCCACGACGCGAACGACTGTGCGTCCGTGGTCTCGTGCCCCAGGCTGCCCGGATACCCGGCGCAGGTCGCGGTGCCCGCGTCCTCGTAGATCCCCAGCTTCAGCCCCAGCGAGTGGACGTAGTCCGCGGTGCCCTTGATGCCGTCGGGGAACTTGGCCGGGTCCGGCACCAGGTGGCCGCCGGAGTCACGGTTGTGGGTCATCCAGCAGTCGTCGATGTTGACGTACGAGTAGCCCGCCGCCTGCATGCCGTTGGTGTGCATCGCCTGCGCGGTGGACTTGATCAGCGACTCGGAGACGTTGCAGCCGTACGCGTTCCAGTCGTTGAAGCCCATCTGCGGGGTCAGCGCCAGCCCGTTGCCCAGTGCGGCGGCGGGCTGCGCCGTGCCGAGGGACACGAGGGGGACGCCCACACAGAACAGCGCGACCGCGCAGGCGAACGCCAACGTCCTGCGCAGGGACGGTCGCGGGAACGCCGGCAACAGGCTTCCCAGTCTCGCGATAATCATGTGCATGACATTCACTCCTGGACAGGGTTGCGGCAGAACACGCCCCCTCTCGGAGCGCATCCACGGGTCAAAGGCATGCAGGGGCAGCGGGGCCGGTCTCGGGGGCGGCCCGCCGGCCTCACCGGGGGCCCCCCCCCCCCCCCCAATAAGAGACGTAATAACGAAA